>NZ_JAAHHS010000719.1 GCF_010692395.1 Moorena sp. SIO3H5 | reverse complement strand
CGGCAGTTGCTCATGGTTAGAAGTTACCGTAAGACAGTTGAGCCTTGTCTTGATGCAGTCGCTCATGGGGGGGACCCCCAAGACCGCGCTGCATCGCTAATCAATAAGTTTTACCCCTTTTTTGCATAGCCTACCAACCATAAAGGCTCAACGTAATCAGGTTTCGTCTCCGGGGGAGACCCCCAAGACCGCACTGCCTCCCCAAGACCGCGCTGCATCGCTGCACCAGTACCTCCGATCTCAACAGGTTCACTAACGGTAAATCCTTGAGCGCTAAACACCTTTCCAGCGCTATTCACCAAACCCGATACAATTGTGGGGCTTTCGTTTGTGGCATCACTCATACCATTACTTTCCTGTCCGGGAATAGTTACAGCGAGGTCATCATTGTTAACTTTCATCAAGTGTCTCCTTGTGAAAAAGTAGTCAACTACATGACGTTGTTCTTGTTTTTAGTAAAGAGTTCAGTTTTGAAGAACATCAAGTTCGACTTATTTGAACCTCATATATTCATCAAACTCTACTGCTAACTGACTTACCGCCTGAGAAGATCTGACTTGTGGCTGACTTGTGCCTGACTTTTAGTGGATCAATAATAAAATTTATATAGTAGTGATGAAATGAGCCATGGCCAGGTCCCTTAAAGTTAGTCAAGGGTGCATTGAAAAAGTCAAACTGGCAGTCAGGCGTAACGGTTTTCCCAGCCAGCGAGCTTTGGCTGAGGATGTCGGCTTGTATTTAGCCACGGTCAACAACTTCCTCACAGTTGACACTCCCCGGTCATTAGACGCGGGGATTCTTCACTCAACGACGCAGCTTGCTGAACCTGACCGGAGTCAAGAACAGTAGAGGCCAGATCTCCTGAAGAGTTCGGATCAATGATCCAGGTTCCGGTGTGCCCCACCGTACCCAATGCTCTTTTCAGAATATTGATTGCAGCGTTGTGGTCTCTATCAAGTTCACACCCGCATTTGCACACGTGAGTTCGAGTCGATAGTGATTTTTTCACAACTTCACCGCATTCAGAACAATTTTGGCTAGTATAGGCAGGGTTTACCGCAACAGTGGCTCTGCCAAACTTAGTTCCAAAATGCTCTAACCATTTTCTAAATTGATACCAACCTACATCGTTAATAGATTTAGCTAGACAGTGGTTTTTAACCAGGTTTTTAACCCTTAAATCTTCATAGGCGACCAAGTCGTTAGACCGGACTACGCAACGTGCCGGAGACGAAACCTTAGAAGAGTGCAGCCTTACAACAAAACCTGTCACCTTTGATGCATAGCCTACCAACTATAAAGGCTGCACTCTTCTTGCGGTAACTTCTAACCAGTCTCTTAGCATGTTCTATGCGCTGCGCGCAGGCTTCGCCAACACGCTGCCTACTTATTTTAAGGTGCTGTCTACCTAATCTATTGACGGCTTTCTTGCGATTGGATGTTCGCGTAGCGTGGCCTACGGCCTTGCCTTTATTTTTACGAGAAACTCGACGCTGATAAAATTTTAGCCGCTTTTCACCTTTGCGATAAAACTTGGGGTTAGGTTCAGTATTTCCTCTAGAATCGGTGTAAAAATCTTTCAATCCTACATCCAATCCTACAGTGGCTTCAGCAGGTTCCAATTGTTCATTTATATCGACGGAAATACAAAACTGAACGTAATACCCATCAGCCCTTTTGACAATCCGAACTCGCTTTATTTGCTTCTTGTCGATTAAACTAAGTCGGTAAGTCGCCCCACCGACTCGTCTCCAAAACCGGACGTGAAAGTTTCCCTTCATCCGGCTCCTCATCATAGGAACCATTGACATTGGTACTTCTACCATGGGTTTATATC
>NZ_JAAHHS010000718.1 GCF_010692395.1 Moorena sp. SIO3H5 | reverse complement strand
GAGGCGGGTTGAAACCGCGCCTCTTCACTTCTTGTCCGATATGATTTACTCAATGAAGTGAACAAATCATAACGGTTCGGGAGTGTCAAGACTCCCCTACCTACCTTGGTCAGGTTAATTCCTAACTGTGTAGCTACTTTCTTGGCTATATTGGCGGCACCATTGCAGTCCGCGTTAATCAAGTGTCCAAAAGAAGTTTCGTATAATCCACGTCTAATTCGTTTACCCGACGGTTTCCATCCTTTGGGTTTTTCACCAATTTTTGGGAGGCTGTCGTCGTCAAGGTAAGAGGCTTTGCTAGTGTAAGACTCTTCAGTAATGGTTAATTTGATTCCGTACTCATAGCAAAGTTGCTTTAACCGTTCGATCAGTCTACCGGTGGGAATGACTACAAAATTCTGATTACCTCGTTTTCCAATATTGGAACGGTTTTTCTGACCTTCGTTCCAGCCAATTATTAAATTACCAATGCGATCATTCAGGCACCGATTAATGATAAACCTAGCCGCCTTGTTGATGACATCTCTCATCTGGTTATTGCGCTTCCGTTGCACCCGATCGAGGTTGGAATCCCAATAAAAATCGGGCTTCCCCTGCTTGTATTTTGCAACTAATCGGCAATACCCCTGATTCATGGACTTGAGTTTTCGACCATCAATAATCAAGCTTTTTCCTTGAGTCGAGACACCTGTTAACCAGTTGGTTCCACCGTGATCAAAACTCCAAGCTTGAGTGTAATCAAGGTAGTGGTTGTTAGATATTGGCTGTTTCCCATCGTCGATCACCCAGTCGATCCAAAGTTCTCCTAGGTACGGACGAATAGTCACCTCTTTGACCCAGTCAGGATCTATAAAATCCGGTGGGTCTAGTGAGATCTCAGCAATCAGATGTGGCCTAGTTTCAATGCTTATCGACGGGTAGAACAAACCTTTTTTGTAGTTAAGTGCTTGACGAGGAAACGCAACAGCAGCTAATCCACCTTTTTGGCGATATCTAAGTAATTTTGGTCGGTCAACTTTGCCCTTGTAATAAAGACTCACTAGTTGGTTGTAGCTAGTAATAGATTCACCGACTGCTTTTAATGTCTGTTGAGCAGACTGGGCAGCCATTGCCTTGTAATGTGGATTTAACTTTAATGCTTTATCTAATTCTGGGTATTTTGTGCTGCATTTGTAGGTTTTCCAACCATACCTAAGATTATCACCTTTCCAGTAGGTTGTAAATGCTTCTTGTTGCTGCTCCAGCCAACTGTAGTGTTTTTGTTTGGTGTAATAAATTGCACAATTTATGAGGCTATTGGCTTGCTGACATTGAAAAATCCAAAAAGCTTTCTCTTCGTCACTAAATGATGCTCTAACTGGTATCGTCTTGTACACTTTGCCATCACCTCCTGTAGACCATTATCATTGTTGCTACATTTACTGTCAACAAAACTCAGGTAAGATGGCCAAATTATCCATCGAAGATCACCAGTATCGAAGAACCGAAAACTCAGTATCCTCAATTAATTATCATTTCGTCTTTGTTCCAAAGCGTCGAAAACCAGTATTAATCAGGGATATAGCCAGACGGTTGCAGGAAATAATATTTGAACTGGTAACTGAACATGGATGGAAACTGATCGCATTGGAAATAATGCCCGATCATGTTCATTTGTTCGTAAACGCGCCTACCCACGAGTCCCCAGCGGATATAGCCAGGTGGGTAAAAGGACGGGCATCTCATTATTTACGCAAAGAATTCCCAGAACTAAAGAAACTGCCATCATTGTGGACTCCGACCTACTTTGTGGCGTCAACAGGTCAAGTAAGTACAGAGGTAGTCAAAAAATATATCGAAAGTCAACGAGGCAAGTAACAAAT
>NZ_JAAHHS010000717.1 GCF_010692395.1 Moorena sp. SIO3H5 | reverse complement strand
GGCTATCAATCGACTCAAGCAATGGAGACGTATCGCTACCCGGTATGAAAAACTTGCTGCCAATTATACAGCCATGATTACGATCGCCTGCATTCTTTTGTGGTTATAGTTTGAAAACACGCCCTAGGGGGGCAAAATTCAGTATCAAAAAACTTGGGAGATATCCTCTTAGACTATATCTATGGCACTAATACCACTCCGTAAAGCGGTCGAACTTACGGGACTCTCCAGGAACACTCTACGAAAGTACGCAGACAATGGCACGATCAAATGCGAAAGAACCCCCAGCGGGTACCGACTCTTTGACACAGAAAGCCTACTCAGCCTTGGAAAAAGGGCATCAAAGCAGTCAACAACCATCTGCTACTGTCGAGTCAGTAGTAGCAAACAAAAAGACGATCTCGCCAGACAAGTTGCCTACATTCACCCCCTCTTCCCGGAAGCAGAAATCGTCAAAGACATCGGATCAGGACTCAACTACAAAAGAAAAGGTCTTAAATCCATATTGGAGCGACTTATGCGAGGAGATCAGCTCACAATTGTTGTTGCCTGTCGAGACCGACTTACCCGTGCGAGCAATCCCTCGCACGGGTTTGAACTCATTGAGTACTTGGTTAGAAGTTACCGTAAGAGTAGTGCAGCCTTTATAGTTGGTAAATTATGCAGCATAGGGTCTTGGTTTTGTAGTAAGGCTGCACTACTCTAAGGTTTCATCTCCGGTCAGTCTCAACGGTGGAAAAATCCTGGTTCTCGACAATCCTTCAGGTGCGCTTTCCGCATCTAATTATTAAATTCGCCACGGGTCGCACCTGAAAGTTGCCCAGAATCAGAACTTACCGCAGATCTTCTCCCCATTATTCACGTCTTCTCTTGCCGTGTCCACGGACTGCGAAAATACGGCAAAAAAATCAAAGAAGATTCCAGTATTCCTAAACTTCGCGGACTATTCTAAGGAGATTCAACTTAGACTCTGAAAACTGGGGCTACCCGTGCCCCTTTAAAAAAACTCAAATGAAATGCCCTCAATCCAACGGCTTAGGAATCATTCACATTCCAGCCCAACCCGAACATCAACGCTATGACATGACTTGCCCCACCTGCGAGGGAACTGGGGAACTGCCTGACCCCACAGAATTTCCCAATAGTTGTCTCGCCTGTGGTGAACCCATCCGAGCGTATGAAAAGTGGTGCAAATTTCATAAAGCGGACTCTGAGCTTAGTCGAAGAGCCGCAGAACCGTTGACTGACAATGATTGAGCCCAAGAACTTAATGACCGTTCATCAGAGTTGCCATCAACTCATTCACGGGAGCAGACCGAGGTGCGCTTTCCAATGGGCAGATAAACTGCCCTTGGGTCGCACCTCAGGTTAGGATATCCAGGAGCCGGATGAGGGGAAACCTTCACGTCCGGTATGACAGGAGAGGGGCGGAGTTTAATAGCTCCCCTCGACTCTAATCAACCCTTTCGTCTCGCCCAGGGGGTAGACTTCCAGATAGTAATAAATAAAGCTCCAGATACCAAAGCTCCCACCGTTGGCAGTATTAAATAAACTCCTTGGCGAGAGACTTCAAATCCTGAGTACCAAAGGAGCAATCCTGAAAACTTAGCAGTTAATGTCGATACATCAATCAGTAATGTTGGCAATCCAGATGGTATAGCGAGACATAAAAATATAGTAAGGTGCTGCCAATATTGCTTTAATCCCTTCAGTCCAGATGCCAGCAGTCCCAAACCCAATAGACCTCTCCAAAAAATAAATTTATGGTATAATAATAAAAATATAACTAATTTTTATTAACTTCAAAATGAGCTACACTTGGAATTATATTAAAAAAAATCCTAAACAAACTAAACGATTGGTA
>NZ_JAAHHS010000716.1 GCF_010692395.1 Moorena sp. SIO3H5 | reverse complement strand
CCCTTTGTGCAGTTCCGACGCCGGAAAATCCCAGCCCGTCTGCTCAGTGCATTTGTACCATACTCGAGACCTCTGATTCAATCCTTCAGCTTTTTCTAACTCGATTTAAAATGGGCGAACCGGGAGTAATGAGGTAACTGAGTCGGGAATTGGGGAAAAGTCCCAGGAGAAAGCAGAAGTTGAACCGATTGTGGGCGAGACGGTGACATCATCTGTTGCGGTGGAGGAAGTGGAGAGTGTTGTTAGTGAGGAAGTGGAGGAGGTAGCACTATCGGTGCAGGAGTCTGAGTCGGTTCCTATTGCAGCTACTTCTGAGGAGAAGTTAGAGGTAAATAAAGATAGTTGTCGATGTGTTGAGAGGGCGGTTTGTGAAAGGCAGCCTGCACCGATTTTGGCTTTGGCTCAATTTGATCAAGAAACTGGAAGTAGGGGGAATTCCCAATACTGCTTGGTTCAGAGGGAGGAGACAGGAAAAAAACATACTTCCCACACTTCCCATACTTCCCACACTCCCTATACTCCCCACACTCCCTTATCGGAGCACTATTGGGGGAATTCCTGTCAGGCAGTGGAGAAGAGGCAAGAAGAGTCAGAGGTGGGGAATGGAAGGGGAAAATTTCTGCTACCTTCTCGGTCTCCTCCTTGTGTTGGGAAACTGGAATATATAGCGGTTTTCAATGAGGTGAGGTAGAAATTTTGGTTCTTCTAGAGCCCAAATTTTGGCGTTGCTCAACTATTGTTGATGTGCAATGAAGCTGGGGATCGCCCTCAAAAATGGACAAAGAGGTGCGATCATTTCATAGGAGATATCGAGTTATCAAAAAATCTTCTATCTCCAAAAATTCAGAAATTGCCTTTGAGAATCGTCGTTATTACAGAATCAGACAATTGAAGAAGATTCAGCTTAAAACCTCGAATCCATGATTGTGCGGTCCGTGGATGATGTCCACCCCCTGATTCTTGAGTAGTCCATCCAAGGCTATGGAAAATGCTGACTCTGACGAATGGGCAGAAAATACCCCAGCGCTTCCCATTCCAACCGATGTATTTGCTTGCTAACTTTGTTGAAATTAAGAAAAACTATGAACATCAAACGTATCTTCGGCACTCTTGTCGCCTTTGTTTTCACTGTTGCTGTCGTTTTTGGCCTACAAGTCGGTTCTGCTAGTGCAGCTCCCGATGCTTCCTTGAGCGAACTTAGTCAAGGTGGTACCTTAATCGCTGATGTTCCTGGTGAAAAGAAGTTTGAGTTTAATATCCCATACTTTTTGCCCAAAGACCTTCTTAGCTTGACCATTACCGATACTCCTGAACGAGATATGACGATGGTAGCCCAAAACTATAGCCCCAACTACAGTGCGGAGTTGCTGTATACTTACAGTCAAGATACCGACAGCTTCGAATTCCCAGCCAATGATCGCCAAACACAAAAAAATACCTTCAATCCCAAAAACAGTGAAATTGTGGTGACTAATATTAGCACCAGTCCTAGCTCTGTGGTGAAATTTTTCTTCCTACCATGACATGATAGGAGTTTGACCTCAAACCTCACAAAAGTGACAATGCACTCTAACTGAGGCAGAAAAGAAGTAGGGCGATTGCCACCCTACTTCTTTGCTAAAAAGCAATAAAATCGAAGCCAGAAAGGTTTTTCGAGAAAGGTAGAAAGGTTTTTCTCGGAGGTTGAAATGTCCGGTCCCCAAGTAAAATTAGCCAGAATCAAGGAATACAGTTTATCATCACCGAGTAGTTCCGGTGATTCTTTGCTAAAGATTGAAAATACTACGGAAACCCAGAACGTCATCACCATTGCCAACAACAGCCCGGATAACTCTCAAAAGTTACCCGCTAACATGGTGGTAATGTGGGGGCAAAAAGCGGTCGACAACGCGCTAGT
>NZ_JAAHHS010000715.1 GCF_010692395.1 Moorena sp. SIO3H5 | reverse complement strand
TGGGGGTGAGGAGATGAGGGGGTGAGGGGATGGGAAATTACGTTAGGACATTGTTGAAGGCTCAAACCTATGAGCAGTAAACTTATTACTTATTACTTATTACTTATTACTTAACCTTAGTTCGGGTTAACTCATAATACCAAAGTCCACCTAGGAATTAATTCCTAGGCTCAAAGACATGCGTCTGATAAATCAGACTGGGAAAAACTTACAGCGCGTTTTAACGTGCTTGGTTTATTACTGGAGTTTAGACTAAGAGACAATAAAACAACACAACAGTAATAATTTGATGTGTGTAAATCTATAAATTAGAAAAATAAAGTCTTTAAGCGGGTTTGGGTTTCTTTCGAGTAGAAACTTTAGTTCGTTTTTTAACAACTGGATAGCGAATTCTACGCTTGCGAGTTTGTTCTGGTTTCCAACCTGGAGATTTTCCGCGTGGTTTTGGAGATTTTGCAGGTGTATGAATGGCGGCTAAAATACCACCTATGGACTGTGCAACCCTTCCAGGAGTTAGCTTAGGAACTTTTTTTTGCCAAGGTAAAGGATTATCTTTGACAATATCGTTTGCCAGCCACAATTGCCAAGTTATTAATGGCATGAGGTCACTCCATCTATCAGATTGTTCTGGAGTTGAAAGTTTTGGTAATGTCCAATGTAGTCTTTGTTTCGCGAAACGATACCAGTGGTCAACACCGAAGCGTCGCAGGTAGAATCGTAAAATGTCAATGCAAGGGGGCATTGACTCTCCAATAAAAGCCAACCACATAGGTTTTGCTATTCGTTTACTACCATCTTCATTCAAGCGCTCAACTAACACTACTGACATTGGATGTAAGGGAGATTTACGTAGGTGCAAGTTATGCCACAAGTGAATTTTTAGTCTTCCGAGTTTTATATCTTCTAGTTCTATTATCTGGGCTGCTTCGCTCCAAGTTGATTTATCGATTAATTTGAATTTATCACCGTGAATTCGTCGTCTTCCTCTTCCACAGTAAGGTGGTGGTGCAGTCCATAAACACAAGTTTGAGCGCAAACGTATTATTTTATCAACTTTTATATTCGCAGTTTTGATTATAAATGGCGCACACCCATATTCAATATCCCAACATGAAATTGCTTTACCCGCTAGATGTGAGCATACTTGTTTAAGTTGCCATACTGCTTTATCTACTGGGTTTTCCCAACTTGTAATTCGCTCGTGCCTTAAAGGTAATGCCCAACTTCCTTCTGTTTCTGGTATGAAAGCAAGTGTACTGTATCCATAGCCAACAGTTATTGGTTTTCCTCCAAACCCCCCTTGTGTATAATGTTCATAGGTTCTTTCTTTAAGAGTACGTGCATTTGGTCTTGACCATGTGGTATGGTCGCCAGCAAGTAATATACGTTGTTCTTGTCTTTTTATTTGCTTGATATAAAGCTTCATTAATTTGTTTCGCTGGGGTCTTACATCTTGTAAAGATTCATAGATACTTGACCATTTACGACGAAACACTGGACACAATGATAAGTCAGCCAAACTATCGGCTTTACGAGTCAACATAACAGCATCCATCAATTCAAACGTAGCATCTTTTGCTCGACCAAGATAGGAATACGCTTCTTGACGGAATACCTTCAAATTAGATAATAATTCCATAACGAAAGTTGAGATTTGGTAGTGCTTTTCTCATCTTCCGTCGGGAGGTGCTTGTTTTACCACAAGCATTTCCCTATTTTTTTATACCAGTCTTTATGCGCCGTGACCGCATAGCGGTCACGAGCTTTAGTCTAAACTCCAGTTTAACAGATAAAGGCAAGTCCTTTCGAGATAGACTACCACACAGATATTGTGATATATTCTTGGGGACTGGAGTTTTTAAAAAATGCTTTTCTTCAGGTAGGGACATAAGGGTTGGTCAACCTGGCA
>NZ_JAAHHS010000714.1 GCF_010692395.1 Moorena sp. SIO3H5 | reverse complement strand
AATTTAGAAGCCAGAATCTAGAAGGCAGAATTCTTAATTCTTAATTCTTAATTCTTAATTCTCAATTCTTAATTCTTAATTCTTAATTCTTAATTCTTAATTCTTAATTCTGCCTTCTAAAGTTTCAGCTAATATCATGGTTTTTTGGCCTTGGCTAATTTTCTTATTGGTCTAGGTCTGCGATGGGATGCTTGCATTGCTTCTCCTACTATCACATTCAACTGGTCTCCCAATAACAGTACCAGGGAAGTCATGTAAAGCCAAAGCTGTAAGATAATTACGGCTGTTACTGTACCATAGACTTTGTTGTAATTGCTGAAATTGGCAGTAACGTAGTGCCGAAACAAGCCTGAAGCCACTGCCCAGGAAATGGCTGCTAAAACTGCTCCTGGCAATATCGGTGTCCCTAGCTGCCAACGGCTTGGTCCGTAGCGATAGATAAAGGCAAAGGATGCCGCCACCATACTCAGGGCTACCGGCCAGCTCAACAGACTCCATAGTGTCAGCAAGATGGAAGCTCCACTGGTATCAACGACTGTTTTTAGCACCCAGTGACTGATAAATACCAAAAACGATGCAATCACTAGCAGTATGATACTACCCATGGTTAAGCCCAGAGAAATCAACTTAGCTTTCCAAAAGGGTCGTTGTTGCTCTCGGGGGATGTGGTGGATGTGATCAAGGGCATTCATCGCTGCACTCAGGGCCCCAGAAGATACCCAAATGGCTACGATAAAACTCAGGGAAAATAGACTGCTATTGGTGCTGAGGTGAATTTGCTCGGTAAATTCCTGGATTGGCTGCACCGCCTGAGCCGGACCCACTTCGCTCATCATTTTCAGAGCTTGCTCCTGGGCCGCTTGACTCAGCTCGGGAGAGTGCTGGTACCAGGTTAGTTGTAAGGAATATTCAAACAAGCCAATCGCTGTCAGAATTGCTAAAATTGCTGGAAACAGCGCTAACATGGCGTTATATGCCATTTCAGCAGATAGACCCATTAAGCGACGTTCCATCGCACGGTTGAAAGTCTTCCTTAGGGTTACCAGATTCAGGTAACCAAAGAAACGCAAGAAACGAAAAAAACGCTTAGATAGCATAGGTTCTGGTGAGAGCAGGGGCTTGCTATGAATTAATTTGCCAATTTTACCCGTAGTTTGCCCATTATTAGTGTTCAGTAATTTAATCGACACACTTTACTATTTTATTGAAACTATACCGTTAACCCGACCCCCTCAACCGTGATTTAATTTGATTAAATTTTATTAGTGCTATAGCCGATGGAGTAGTTGTTGATGAGCAACAATGGGTCGCTTACCGAATGGTTAGCCCAAATCAAGGAACTGAAGCAGCAGCTGGCCGATAGCATTAAAGAGTGCCAGGCTGCGGATAAAAGTGCAGCTCATTGGCGTCAGTTATATAATACTGAAGCTCAGCAACGGCGTATAGAAAGCCAACTGGCTCAAGAGCAAATTGAAACTCTGAAGGCTCAACTGCAACAATTACAACAAGACGGATTTCAACTCAAATCAGATCAACTGGAGACGGTATCGAGTATTGACCAGAATGTGGAACAACTGCAAACGCTTGAGGAATTAAGGGCAACCCTTAAGTCAGTCATGGCAGAACGCGATCGCTTAATCGATGCCTTAAAGACTGAGCAAGCCAACCATACTGAAACCCGGGAAAACTTAACCGTTGTGATTAGTGATACTGTTGAGCAACTGGCTAAGGAAAGAAAGAGTGAACCGTCCCAAGTAGAGGAGGTTACCGTGAGGGAGTCTACCCCATCTGCTGAGTCTACCCCATCTCCCGATCTCCCCAGCTTCGATAATGAAGGCTGATAGCTGAACGCGCACGCGTGCGCCTAGCGCTAATCGCTGTTCGCTGATAGCTGATAGCTGATAGCTGATAGCTGATAGTTGAT
>NZ_JAAHHS010000713.1 GCF_010692395.1 Moorena sp. SIO3H5 | reverse complement strand
TCGGTCAATCATGAAGGCACCATCGGGAACCAACATGGTGGGAAACAGATCAAATCGTTTAGTAAGACACAGATCTAAAATTAATTTGATTCCCCGTTGGAACCTTGTCTGATTGGCAAGGGCTTGATCACCAGTTGCCTTGACATAAGCCCTTAAAATCAGCAACCACCATAAGCCAGAATCTACTGGAGCAACTCGTGCGATCGCATGTTCCCCAAAATCCGCCCCTAGATACTCCTGTTCCTTCTTCTGTATTACTTTAAAGCTCGCTGGCATCAATCCTTGACCCGCCTTAAAGCAATCCATATGCTTTTCACGGCTTTGAAGCCCTAGGGTTTCGATCAGGAAATTGCGCACAATTTCTGCCTTGCCCCTCATCAGCAATGCCATAGCGGACACCGCGAAATCCCGCGTAAAGCACTGGTCATAATTCAGGGCTTCCATATCCGGGTCTTTCGACGCTACTGTGCCCACCGGATTACCTTGATAAGAGATAATCGAATCTTCCAGGGCTTGCCAAGCTGCATCGATCAGATTACCTTCGCTTCCCATATAAAACTTCTCCTTGAAGTTGTCCATCTGGTTGATGGTAACTTAACTCCTTTGAAAACATCCTCAAGTACTGGGGTCAGATATCGAAAGACAAAGAAATTCGGGGACTTTGGATCAAGGAACTTGAGTTAAAGAAACAGGGAATAGGTCATCAAAATCGAGGCATAATTTATCATAAAAGTACTAATGCTGCAAGGTATCAGCACACAATCTTTAACAAAAAAACCTTCAACTGTAAGCAGTCAGCAGTCAGCCGTCAGCTTATTTTATTCAAAAGTACTGATTGCGCTACGCGCATTAGCTGTTCGCGTAGCGTGGCCAAAGGCCTTTAGCTGATAGCTGATAGCTGATAGCTGATAGCTGATAGCTGAATGCTTACATTCAAGCTTGAACCCTATGGACTCTAGTCATTCAAGACCGGCTCCAGCAACATTGCCGTACCTACAGGAAAAGGATAGGATATATTGTCGGTCAGAGCAGACACTCGATAAAGCATAGCTCCCCCTTCTCGATTTTGTTCTACCCCATCCATCACGATGCGTAGGACATTGCCTGGTTGAACCGGTTTATTCAAGGTCACTGTAAGAGCCATACCACCTTCACGACTCTGAGAAACTGCTGTGGTTGCTGCCACTCTCTCACCAAATTGATTAGTAACCGTTGCTTTGCGAACACCAGCCAGATTGGTACATTCAATCACAACAGCATTTATTGGAAACGCAGCCACAGCAACGGTAATAAAATGCCTATCCCCTGCAGCTCCAGCAATTCCAGCGCTGGCAACATAGGGAGCATTCGGTACAAAACCGGCTTGAGCCTGAGCCACTGGTACCAGACTAGGGATGGCCATAGGCAGCACAGATGCGGTGAATGCTAGGGCTGAAACTGCTCCGAAAACTTGTTTTTTCATCACTCAATCGTCTTGGGATACCAGACTTAAAGAACGTTGAGTTGATTTTAAAGAAGACCTTTGGAAATTGTCTGCCTGAAAAAATCGGGAATTTGACCTAGATTGCAGTGGGCTATTTGCTGGTAAGAGTCGTAAAAAATTGGAAAAAATTGCTTGATTGCACGAAAATTTTGGCAATTCTATGTCAAAGTAAAGCTAGTGTTTGGTGTGTTGGCTTTCAACCTAGTCAATGATGGCAGACGAAGCCCTAGCTGTTTTGGACACAATTTTGCCCGATTACTCCTTCAGTAACCTTCAAGAGACCGTCTTCTGTGAAGTTTGGGAAGGGAAGACTTACGCTGAGATTGCGGAAAGCTGCGGGTATGAGCATAGTTACATTAGAGATGTAGGATTCAAACTTTGGCAACGTCTCTCTGTGGCTCTCAAACAAAAAGTTACCAAAAGTAATGTCCGGTCAGTTTTGAGGCGA
>NZ_JAAHHS010000712.1 GCF_010692395.1 Moorena sp. SIO3H5 | reverse complement strand
CGTTTTATTTCTGTAAGGAACATACATAAGATTAGTCCCAAGTAAGCTGTGGCTAACATAAGTCTCTCTATAGCAAAGGGAACAGGGAATAAATAAAAGGGAATAGGGAGTAGGGAGTAGGGAGTCGGGAGTCGGGAGTCGGGAGTCGGGAGTCGGGAGTCGGGAGTCGGGAGTCGGGAGTCGGGAGTCGGGAGGGAGTAGTAAAATTTGGATCCAAAATTATCACAAATTATTTTTGAATGTTATAGCACCAGAAGATATTTATGATAATTGAAATTAATTTTAAATTTTAAATTTTGAATTTTGAATTAACTAACGACTTTAGTTCAAGATAGCCAAATACTCAGAAACTGCTCGCTCAGTAGAAAAGTACCTTGCCCGCTCCATTAATTTATCCTGAGTTAATGGAGATCTAAGTACTTGTAACATAGCTAATGATAAAGCGGCTGAATCCCCTACTGGTACTAAAATGCCATATTGTCCTGCTGATAAAATTTCCGCTGGACCACTAGGACAATCTGTAGCAATTACTTGGCAACCACATGCCATTGCTTCAATTAACACAGTTGGTAACCCTTCCCAGCGAGAAGACAAAACCAACGCATTCGCCTTACTCATATATGCATAAGGATTCTCCACAAAACCTGGCATATAAACATCCGCTGCAATTCCTAGCCTGTTAATGGTTGCCTCTAATTCGCCTCGGGATTCCCCTTCACCTAAAATCACCAGGCGAGCAATCATTTTTTTTCTTAAACGTGCAAACCCTTGGATTAGAGTCAAGAAATCTTTCTGAGGTGATAATCTACCAACAGCCAAAAACACAGGAGGAGCGTCTTTGTGAAACCAAGGATGGCTCACAGGCATTTTTGATTTGGCGATTAGCTGATGATTAACCACTGGATTGTAAATTTCTCTGACTTTGCCTTGGTCAAAACCAAGTTGACACTCCAAATCCCGTGCTACTGCTTGAGAAACTCCGACAATTTCATCAGCACGAGGGTAAAACCATTTCATCAGTGGTGGCACCAATTTAGCTCGCATTAACTGAGACTTAGAAGCTGACAAAGTGTTGTGTTCTACCAATACTAATCGAGTTTTGGTACGAGCTAACTCTTTGGCTGCTACAGCAATCACGTTAGCATGAGCCAGATGAGACACTAGGGCAGAAGGTCTGTTTTGTTGTAAGTAACGTGACAAGGGTTGAATTGCTTTGACAACTCGTCCGGCTGCCAAGTTTACTAGACGCACCTGTTTAGGGACTTGGCTTAGATAAGGTCCGTCAGCACTGGCAAGAACTAGATCCAACTGGACATCTTTTTCCAACATCCCTTTGAGCAGGTTAACCGTTACCCGTTCTGCGCCACCGTCATAAAGAGCCGGTAGAAAAAAAGCGATATGCCTTGTATCCATCATTCTTTTATCGATCATACTTTAACCAGTTTTCAATTAATCCCTGTTAGATCTGCTGTCAGTGATTCATAAAGCTGACTGCTGACTGCTGACTGCTGACTGCTGACTTATAACGTTACTAAATAAAGTTTCCCAGCGTTCTATTATTGTTCCTAAACCAAATTGTTCTGTAATTTTTGGAGCATAAGATGCTAGACGTTTACGCTCTTCTTCATTGGATATTAAACGCTCCAGTGCTGTAGCTAAGGCTAACCTATTTTCACTGGGTACCAAAATCCCATTTACACCATCACGAATAACTTCTCGTGGACCACTAGGACAATCTGTTGAAACAACGGGGAGTCCACAAGCGAGTGCTTCGACTAAAACCCCTGGTAACCCTTCAAAGCGGGAAGACAAGACAAATAATTCTGACCGTTTTAAGACTGAAAAGGGATTACGGACAACCCCAGGAAAGATGACCTGATTAGTTAAACCTAATTGATATCTGAGATTTTCAAGCTCTGGACGAAGCTCCCCTTCA
>NZ_JAAHHS010000711.1 GCF_010692395.1 Moorena sp. SIO3H5 | reverse complement strand
GAATATCTTTGATGTTGATGAATACAGTGGTCAGTATCAAGTATTGGTGAACGGTTCCCTTAACTTACCCTTGATTGGTAGTGTATTTGTAAGAGGCAAAACCCTCGATCAAGCTAGCGAACTCGTTACCAGTGCCTTCTCTGTTTACATCAAACGCCCAGTAGTTTCCTTGGGTCTGGTCAAAGCCCGTCCTTTAAAAATTTCCGTGGCTGGGGAAGTGAGTCGCCCTGGAGCCTATACCATGGCTCTGAATGAAGGACAGCAATTTCCTTCCCTGACTCAAGCAATTAATTTGGCTGGGGGAGCTACCCTAACAGCAGACGTTAAGCAGGTAGAACTTCGGCGTCTTGAAAGCTCTGGAGAGCGCAATACTTATTATATCAATCTCCAGCAATTGATTAATAGAAGTGATATTAGGCAGGATGTGACCTTGCGGGATGGGGATGAAATCTTGCTCCGAACTACTACTGCTATCAACCCAGAGGAAACTCGTCAATTATCCAATGCCAGTTTTGCCGCTAATGCCAGCCGTCCCATTCAAGTGGCTGTGGTGGGGGAAGTGGTTAACCCAGGAGCTTATGTGGTCAAGGGAGAAACTCTGGGTAATAACAACATTAACATCGGTAGTGCTGATATCCGTAGCACCAATGCACCACCAACTGTAACCCAAGCGATCGCGATCGCTGGAGGCATTACCCAAGACGCTAACGTTCGCCAGGTAAAAGTGCGACGTTTGACCCAAGGGGGTACACAACAAGTAATTGCTTTGGATTTTTGGGAATTGTTGCGACAGGGTGACCTCTCTCAGGATATCCTCTTAAAGGAGGGAGATACAATTATTGTTACCAAAGCTGATCAGATTGCTGCAGAAGAAGCATTAATATTAGCAGATTCCAACCTTTCTGCTGATGCCATCGCGGTCAATGTAGTTGGTCAAGTTCAACAACCTGGTAATATCGAAGTCAAGCCCAATGCTCCTCTGAATGAAGCGTTGCTTGCCGCTGGGGGATTTGATGATGTTCGTGCTGAAAAGGGTTCTGTGGAATTAGTTCGCCTGAATCGCAATGGCACAGTTGAAAAAAGAGACATTCAAATCGATTTTACGGCTCCAGTTAACGAAGAAACTAATCCCACCTTGCAGCCTAATGATGTGATTATTGTTAAACGTGATGGTGCAGCAAAAACTGCGGACAATGTCGAAAGGATTTCCAGACCTGCTAGCGGTATTTTCTCCCTGATTGAATTACCAATTAGATTATTTAACCTTCTATTCGATTAGATTCTTTAATCTTTCTGCGATCAGTATTAAGCATTCAGCTTATTGACTGATCGCTGATCCTTTAGATCACATTAGTATTTTAATACTGAGTTTAGAGATAAGTCTGATGAAATGGAGAGTAATTCTTGAGCCTGATCTAGTTAACGGAGACTGGGCAGCTTGGTGCCCCGAACTTCCTGGTTGTACTTCCTGTGGTGAAACGAAAGTAGAAGCAATAGAAAATATGCGTGAGGCTATTGAGCTCTACCTTGAACCTGCCCCCCTTGAGCTGCCGGAAGGTTCTCTGACTTGCGAGGTTAGTATCTAATGATGTCTATGTTCACGCCTAGGCTCTAGTAGCTAGAGCCTCTGGCTAAGTTTTAGCAATCGATCAGTTCTGGTGTCTGGTTCAGAATTTGACTGCGAATAGAAATAAAGTCCTGATAAGCAGGTGATTCTAAGGCTTCTGGACGAAATATAGCGGTTTTGTGGCAGTTTTGAAAGGCTAACTTGATCCCAAAATAACGTTCGACTGCACCACGAATCGCATCCCCACCTATCATCCGCAATAGGTGCGCTCGATGTAGGTCAGTTGGTGGTGGTACCCAATGGTCTGCCCATCCGGGTTCGCCGTGTGCCAGGTACTTGGCCTGGTCTTCCACAATTCCAAAGGCATAAGGTAACGATTGCC
>NZ_JAAHHS010000710.1 GCF_010692395.1 Moorena sp. SIO3H5 | reverse complement strand
TCCCTGGTCCCCCCTGAATAAACATCACCTGATCATGTTGGCCAGGATTAGTAAGCTGCTGTTTTGCCCAACTTTCTAAGTTAACTGGGTTTGCCTGTTTTTTTACCTTGCCATTGGTGTCGAGTAACTGAGCCTTTAGGGGTACATAGATATCGGGAATTTTAAAGTCTTCACCCAGTACCTTCCACTGTTGATGTCGTAGCGGGTCACTGGGATTAGGGGATATTTGCTCAGTTAGGTAGGCTTCAATGTTGCCATATTTGCGAGTTGGCGCTGTTTGCTGGGCTGCTGCTCTATGGGGGTTGAAACTATTGACTATATCCTTTTGCTCATAGGACAGTAATGAGTCTATACAACCATAGGTGCCCCAAGCTACCCACCCAGTAACCAGGGGAATGGTATTTGGATCTAGTCCTGCTTTTCCCAGGTATTGGGATAATTGCTGATTTAAGGCTTGCCCTAACGTGGATTCAGGGAAGTAGTCCCATGCTTGATCAACTAGCGCCTGATCTAAGTTGAGTTCTCCAAGCTGGTCAATTTGCTGCTTAGCATCGTTATTGATATCGTTACCGGATACTCCAGCACCAATTTTTTCCCTTAACCAGTCATTGTTGCGAACTAAGCTATCAAAGCTCTCGATATAGGCTAAGGGAAACGCGATACCTACCCATTGCTCCGAGGTTAGCTTGTTGTTGGTCTTGGCACCAAACAGCTTTAGCCCTTGGCAGGTGAGTCCCACAAACGATAGCCCTGCCGCAACCGGCGCTAGTGGAGTCAGCAAACCGAGAGCAATCATCAATTCTAAGCTAGCTTTAGAAACCTCTGCCCCAGCTTCAACGGTTTCTCCAGGGGTTCCTAACTCGCGGATGTCAGTGTTGAGAAATTGCCAAACTTGTTTAAGTTTTTCCACTATCTTAGTTTTGCCAAGCCACTGTGTTAGGTTCACACGAACCTAATGTTTTAGTTGCAATTATAGCGGTTCTCAATGGGAGTAGGGAGATGGGGAGATGGGGAGATGGGGAGATGAGGAGATGGAGGTTTTATTAAAATTGTTGGCTAATTTCAAAATTAATTAATTCACTACTATGAAAAACCCTATACTAATCAGGCAATTTGGCATTGTCAATTTTAGGGCTTTTGATAAAGTATTGACATAGATTTTTTAGGTGACTATAATTCAAGCTAACTCTATTAGTTTAACATCAATTAGATAAATCATAATAATTTATCATCACAAAAAAATCCTGTTGACTATTTCCTACCGTTCCCTGTTACCTGTTCCCTATTCTACACATACTGAACGAGGATACTTTCTGTGACTAATCTTTCTCACCAATTCGCTCTTGTGACTACTGCTGTCGCTTTAACTTCTGCTACTGTTGCCGTTTTACCGGCTGATGCTGAGCAGATAATTAACCAAGAATTCAGTGGCGAACTTGAATTGTCGGATTTTCCTAGTTTTCTGCCAGAGCCTCCTCCCGAAACTAGAGATTACGAGGGGTTTGTTGAGTACACTACTGAAGGGGAATTACTCTCTTGGTTTCTTGATGTAGAAGGGTTAGAGCAAGTCGGTTCTGATATTACCCTTGAACCGTTGCCTTCTCCTTTTCCTTCTCCTCTTCCTGTTCCTCCTAGAAACTTTATTACTACCTTTGACGCTACCCCTGATAGTTGGATTCTAGATATCGATTTTGGTAGGGCTGTTGATGCCGGGGCTTATACCCTTATCTGGGACAGAGACTCAGGAATTACCTTTACTCTTGGGGGTTCGCTATTACCTCCAACTATCTATGTTGATCCCAATCCTAATTTTCAGGAAACGATAACCGAGGATCCGTCAAAGCCAGATCCAACCAGTGTGCCTGAACCGACTTCGGGATTAGCGCTGCTGGGAATTACTGCTTTAGGTGCTGGTTCATTGTTGAAAAAAAAGGATAAATAATAAGGGATTATTTTTAAGA
>NZ_JAAHHS010000071.1 GCF_010692395.1 Moorena sp. SIO3H5 | reverse complement strand
TTTTAGGGAACAGGGAGCAGGGAGCAGGGAGCAGGGAATAGGGAATAGGGAATAGGGAGCAGGGAGCAGGGAAGAGGGAAGTCGGAAGTCGGAAGTCGGAAGTCGGAAGTCGGAAGTCGGAAGAGGTAAAAATTTGTGTACCTCATTATACTAAAAACCGTTATATATTTCTCTTATGTAGGACTTACGCACAGAATCCATGGGTAGGGTGGGCAAGGTTTTGCCCACCCTACAGGCAGCTGATTTTCCCATGAGCCAGTATTGGAACAGTCCATCCTGTAACGCACCACCACGTTAAACAGCATGCATTGAGATGCACCCAATTTTGTGTTTGGGCTAGAATTAAGGGTCTTGCCAATTTATGGTGATTGAAACAAATCAGTGTAGTCGCTTTTTTTTAGTATAAATTGTACTTTACAAAAAGCGCGATATGTCAACTAATCCTTTTTGTCCTTGCATCTGTCTCACAGACACCCCACTGGCATTCTAAATTATTAATTCTAAATTATTAATTATTACTTCTCAATTCTTAATTATAAAAATTGTGTAAACTACCCAAGTAAAAACCACTATATTAATCAACATATTAGGGAAAATACTGAAGTCTATAGGATTAACTTTAACTAAAATAACGATAAAACCTACTAACCTGCTCCCTGCTCCCTGCTCCCTGCTCCCTGCTCCCTGCTCCCTTTCCTATACCTTTAAGGATGAAACTACAAACAAGACTGGAATTAGTCATACTAGTCATTTTCTTATGCGGCTGGATCATAGCTGGGTTGATCACCTATGCTGTAGAGCAGCAACATGCTCGTAAGGAAGTTGTTCATACTGCGGAAGTGCTGTTGACTACAGCAGTGGCGGCTAGGGATTACACTACTGATCAAGTTCGACCGTTGCTGCGAGAAGTAGAAACAGAAGAGTTCCTTCCCCAAACTGTGCCCTCCTATGCCGCTCAACAATTGTTCAAGGGTCTGAACCAGCAATATGATGGCTATACCTATGCTGAGCGGGCCCTTAACCCCACCAACCTCAAAGATCTGGCTGAGGGATGGCAAGTGGAGCTGATTCGAGAATTTATCACTCACCCCAATCTCAAGGAAATTATTGGGCAGCGCTCTACCAAGCAAGGACTCAAAAGTGTCTACGTTGCCCAACCGATCCAGATTAAGTCCCAAAGCTGTTTGCAATGTCACGGCAAGCCAGACGATGCTCCCCCAGCCTTGATTAAAACCTATGGTGATGCCAGGGGCTTTGATTGGAAGCTCAATGAGATTGTTGGGATCAGGTTGCTCTCTGTGCCTACGTCAATGCCGGAGAAACAAGCGCGACAGGCTATTTTTTCATTCTTATTGCTCCTAGCCAGCATTTTCTTAATCGCTTACACCACAGTCAGTCTAATCGTCAGGCGCTGGGTAGTTAATCCCCTCAACAGCATTGCTCACTTGGTGGAGCAAATCAGCCTCAGAAAGGTGGAAGGTTCACAATTACCAGATGGTCGCTCTGATGAAATTGGCAAGCTCAGCCAATCCATCAATAGATTGCTGATCAGCTTGAGTAAAGCCCTATCAAACTGCAACTTACCCTCAAGTCACTCTGACGATATCTCTCAAACTAAATGACTGCAAAAAACTTAAGTATTCTCGGCCTCACCGGTCTTTTGCTTTTAGCCTATACCTTTGTGCGTAGCAACCCAGACCTGGTATCAGACTCGATAGTGAAGTACCTACAAATTACGGTATTGGTCTGCGGTAGTATTGTAGTCGTTAATTTTGTTTCCTTTGTGGTAGTTGATGTTTGGTTTGCCCGCTCCCAAGGTAAACAACCCTCAGCCTTGCTCAAGCTAGTTATTTCCCTATTACTCTATGCAGTTTGCTCGGTTTTGATATTAGGAATACTCGGGGAAAACATTGCAGCCTTCTTTACCACCTCAGCATTAATCACAGCAGTGATCGGCTTTGCTCTACAGTCTACTTTAGGTAATTTCTTTTCAGGGGTAGCCCTACGCATTGACCAACCCTTTCAAATTGGTGACCGAGTGATTATCCGTGATGTAGAGGGCGTAATCGAGTCGATCACCTGGCGCTCGATAGCGATACGTCGGTGTACTGGTGAAATGACTTACATTCCTAATGGGTTAATGTCAGATGACTTACTTACGGTGATTCCCACTAAGACATCCACGGTACAACCAGTGATGCGCTCTGTGGAATTTTTAGTTCCTGCTGCTTCTCCTCCCCAACAAGTCATTGATGCTGCCTATGGAGCAGTCCTGAATCAGCCCCACCCTAACATTAACCTTGATAAACCAATTCAAGTCAGGATGTGGGAATATGACTTGGCGGATCCAGGGCTGTTTATCACTTACAAACTTTTCTACTTTCCTAAAAACTACAACCTTGCTCCGCTACACACCGATCGCGAACTCTTACGCCGAGTCTGGTATGGGTTACGCCGTGAAGGATTAAGTCCTAGGTATATTATCCCCTCCCACAAGCAGCACCTAAAACTCCTCAGCTCCATTGAATTCTTCCGCCACTTCAGCCTTGGGGCCCAGAAAATCCTGATCGAATGTGCCAAGCCTCTACTATTTGATGCTGGTGAAACTCTCAGTAGCAAAAATCTGCCCCAAGACGCTATGTTTATAGTAGTTAAAGGCTGCCTAGAGGTAGAGCAACAGGTGGTTATGACCTTGGGCAAGACTACAGTCAAAGCATTCAGTCATAGACCGAAAGCCCAACCCCCTACTCCATTAGATCAACAGGTGATTGAAAGGCTCGCTTATCAGCTAGCTCACTACATCGGTCCTACTGCTTTTTCTGTAGCCCATGAGGCGGCACAGCAGACATCATCTCTGTACTGGCTATACCAACTCTTAGCAGCAGAAATTCACGATCTTGAGCAACGCCAGGAATTCCTCAAGTACTCCCCTCAATTTCCTGTGGAACAGTTACAAGCCGGAGACTTCTTTGGTGAGATGACTCTTTTCTTAGGTAAACCCTTGCCTAAGGTTACCATCACTGCTGCCATGGAGACTGAGATTCTGGTCATCACTCAGGAGTCTCTTACTGAAGCGTTACGGGACGATCACACACTCCTAGATCCCTTGAGCCAGCAAGTTGCTAAGCATCAGAGCAACTATCTGGCTGGAACAATGCAGATGTCTGCCTTAGAGATATTACCAGCAGATGCGATGAAGCTTCGCTTCAGCTGAAAATGCCATGACTTACCCACTCAGATATGTAAAATATCTGTAATCCTCTTTTACCTACTGCAAATTGGTTTAATCTTCTAACAAGAGCAAAATTACAAAGATTACAATCTCTTGAACTGGATTTAACCATGAAAATTGATCATGTTCATTTCTATGTTGAAGATGCTACAGTTTTTTCTGATTGGTTAGTCCACACTCTTGGCTTTCAACGGGTCGCCAGTGGCAGTAGTTACCATACCTACACAGAAGTTGTAAAAAGTGGCTCAATCACGTTTCTTATCTCTTCACCTCTGACATCAGCAAGTCCTATTGCTGAGTTTTTGCGTCTACATCCTCCTGGGGTGGCTGACATCGCTTTTCTAGTAGAAGACCTGGAAGCGGTGATTGAGAATGCGTCCGCTCAGGGAAACCAAGTGGTACAACTACCCCAGGAGCAATTGCAAAGACAGGGACGGCTCAAGTGGAGTAGAATCCCCTCCTGGGGTTCTCTGGTTCATACCCTCGTCGAGCGGGATGGCATCTGTGAGGAATCCTTTTTCCCGGCTCAGTTGAACTGGATCACGAAAACTGCTGATGGTAACCTACCCTCCCTCAGTAGAGAGGCAAACCAAGGCAATAACAATCCTCAGAGCATGTTCACCACCATTGATCATGTAGTACTTAATGTAGCGGTTGGTGAGTTAGAGCGGGCAGTAAATTGGTATCAACACGTGCTGGGATTTTGCCCACAACAACTATTTTCTATTAAAACACAACAGTCTGGTTTATACTCTCAGGTCATGGTTGATCCCACTGGTGAAGTCCAGTTGCCGATCAATGAACCAACCTCTGCTAATTCCCAGATTCAGGAATTTATAGATTTCAATGGTGGACCAGGAATCCAGCATATTGCTCTTAGAACTAGCAATATAGTAGAAGCGATCGCGCAACTCCGTGGTCGAGGTTTGCCGTTTATTGAAGTTCCTTCCAGCTACTACAGCCAGTTGCGGCAAAGACCAGGAGGCTCTAATTTACCTTTACCACCAGCAGAATGGGAAGAAATTGCTAGCAGACAAATTTTAGTAGATTGGCAGCAAGAGTTTCCCCAAGCTTTGTTACTTCAAACCTTCACCAAGCCAATTTTTGGCAAGCCTACTTTCTTTTTTGAAATCATTGAGCGCCGCTTTCAGGCCAAGGGCTTTGGAGAAGGGAATTTTCGTGCTTTATTTGAAGCCATCGAGCGGGAACAGAACAAGCGAGGAAGTTTATCAAGGTAAGCATATGCTTACGTTAATCATAATCAAGGTAAATTTCTCTACTTGGAGGTATTGACAAAATGCCTTAGCTTTTAATTTGTCACCAATATCAAGTATCCGGTAGAATTCTCTGTGTAGTGACAAACCTTACTTTTCTAGACCAGAGAATCATTGGAAGTAAGAGTGGCAAGGTATCGTCTGAGTCAAAACTCCGGGCGCGCTAAGTCCTGTACTCTATAGGTCAAGCTAAGGCAAACAAAGTGGTTTCCAAGGAAACTGTTTAGACTAATGAGTTCCTCATCTTAAACTCAAAAACCATAAAGTGTCATCAAAGGTGAGTTTGAAATGTTAACCGCATTACAACAAAGGAAATTAAAAACATTATTCAATAATATCGATGCCGATTCAGGTGGAACTCTTAACCAAGATGATTTTCATCTGATTTTGAATAAACTGTCTATTTCACGAGGGCTAAAACCTAATTCTTGGCAATATGCTTATCTGCGTTCTATCTTGGTGTCCATGTGGAATAACTTGAGTTTAGCTGATCAAAACAGCGATGCAGAAATCACCCTTGAGGAATGGTTTAACTATTACGACAATCTGATTCACTCAGATGCCTATGAACCCCTTATTCAATTGCAATGTGATGTCTTTTTTGCTTTACTTGATGAAGATGACAATGGAGAAATTAGTCAGCAAGAGTATGTAGATTTGGTCAGTGCCTATGGTGTTGATGCTAGTTGGGCAAGGGAAAATTTTTGTCACCTCGATTTGAATAGTGATGGACATATCTCTCAGGAAGAGCTTTTCACCTTGATGGATGAATTTTTCCGCAGTGATAATCCAAAATCTCCGGGAAATCACTTTTGGGGTTCCTATTAAATTTTAACCGTATTAATCTCAGCTATTTTCCATGGCTCTAATTCGACGTTCAGAGATGACCAAATTTTATTGTCCAATAGATGTAGAACTCAATAAGACTGGATAAACCTCTTGTCATTTCGTTACTCCTGGGGTTCTTACACCACAAGGGATCCCCACATTATTTCCTATACCACTTGGGAAAACCCATCAACTATTTCTTCCAAGGAAACTTGGTACCCATCTCAGTTAGGGCAGAAAATACCAGATACAGGATCAGTAGACCAACAGTAGCTAGAAACAAAACAATATCATTATCCATATAGAAAAGGGAACAGGGAACAGGGAACAGCGATGCAGCGCGGTCTTGGGGGTTTCCCCCATGAGCGACTGCATCAAGACGGGAACAGGGAACAGGGAGCAGGGAGCAGGGAACTTCTGATCAAAATTATCTCAATTCCTACACGGATTGCTTAATCAAAGCTCTTCTCAGCCAATAACTATCCAGCCAATTCCTGCTTAAGGTTTTTAAAGATCGCGATCGCGTAGCGTGACCAAAGGTCAATCGCAAAGCGGTTGCAAAGAAACATCGCGCTCACCGGTTCTCATAATAATAACGTACACAGGATTTTGTCCCGATTCCCGATTACCGATTCCCTCCTAAACTCTCAAACGCCTTTCAATCCCATTCTCCCAACAATCACACATCTCCTGAACTGTCACCTCAATCACAGACTGACCATTTCCCGCCAGTACTCGTAAACCAGCATTTTCCCCTTGAACAACACCCAGTTGTTGCCAATATTCCTCATCCCCTAACTGTTCTTTTAGATAAGATTCCCAACTTGTTTGCTGTTGAGGACTCACAGAAACCAGAATCCGACTCCCCCCCTCACCAAATAGCACCTGATCCCAGCGTAGGTCTAGCGACTCGGAGCTATCGCCTAGAGTAATGTCTGCCCCCAACTTACCTGCGATACAGGATTCAGCCAAAGCAACTACTAATCCCCCTTCAGCACAGTCATGAGCAGAATTTACCCAACCTTGACCGATACCCTCTCGCGTTACGGTTTGGACACGACGCTCTAAATCAAAATCCACTACTGGTGGCTTACCCGCAACCATGCCATGAATCGTTGCCAGATACTCCGAAGCGCCTAATGTAATTTGGGATTTAGTTTGGGATTGACTATTGTCCCAGTATTTAGTCCCCAATCCTAATAAATAGATTAAATCCCCTTCAGCTTGCCAACCTTGACCACAGGTTTTAGTAATATCAGCAATTAATCCCACCATCCCTACCACTGGGGTAGGGTAAATCGACTGAGGATTCCCCTCACTATCAATGGTTTCGTTATACAAGGAAACATTCCCCCCAGTCACAGGAGTGCCCATTTCCCGGCAAGCCTCTGCTATTCCTGCACAAGCCGAAGCCAGTTGCCAGTAACCCACAGGCTTTTCTGGAGAACCAAAATTCAGATTATCCGTCACGGCCAAAGGTTCTGCACCCACACAGCTGAGATTCCGTGCTGCTTCTGCTACCACAGCTTTTGCCCCTTCATAGGGGTCAAGATAAACATAACGGGAGTTACAATCGACCGTTGCCGCCACACCAGCATTAGAGGTTACAGATCGAAGGTTAGCAGGTTGAAGGTTGGTAGGTTGAAGGTTAGTAGGTTTAAGGTTGGTTTCAGGTTTAAGGTTAGTAGGTTGAAGGTTGGTTTCAGGTTGAAAGTTGGTTTCAGGTTGAAGGTTAGTTTCAGTTGAAGGTTCAACATTCAACCTGTCAACATTCAACCTTTCAACCTTCAACCTTTCAACATTCAACCCTTGTGGGCGTAACCGAATCACCGCAGCATCAGCATTTCCTGGCAGAATTAAGGTATTGTTCTGGACTTGGTGGTCGTACTGCCGATAAACCCAACGTTTCGAGGCAATAGTAGGAGTATCTAGGAGTTGACCTAGGATGTCATTCCAAGTGTGATGTTTGCCGTTAATCTCAATACCTGTAACATTACAGGGAGGGAGGGATTCCCCATCCCATTCCCAAGCCTTCAATGCATAGTCTGGTGGTTCTGTCAATAGCTCGCGCTGATAAATTGGAGTATTATCGGCTAGAGCAGTAGCTGGGATTTCTGCTGCTACCTCTCCTTGGAACAAAATCCTCACCAAAGGTTCTTCGATTACCGTACCTGCTACCACAGCATGGAGTCCCCAACGGTGGAAAACATCTATCAGTTCTTGTTCTCGACCCTTGTGGGCAACAAACAGCATTCGTTCTTGGGATTCCGACAGCAGGTATTCATAAGGCACCATACCGGTTTCTCGCGCTGGCACCAGGTCTAAATCGAACTCAATACCCAAGCCTCCTTTAGCTGCCATTTCTGAAGTCGAACAGGTTATGCCAGCCGCTCCCATATCTTGAGCAGCTACTACCGCACCGGTTTGAAATGCCTCAAGACAGGCTTCAATGAGAGACTTTTCTAGAAACGGGTCCCCCACTTGCACCGCTGGACGGTCATCTAGGGATTGATCCGTCAGTTCCGCACTAGCAAAACTTGCCCCTCCCATGCCATCTCTACCGGTAGTAGACCCGACATAGAGCACAGGATTTCCAACCCCAGAGGCTCCAGAGGTAACAATTTCCGGAGTTTCCATCAGTCCCAGAGCCATAACATTGACTAAGGGATTACCAGTGTATGCCCGGTCAAAGTAAACTTCTCCCCCTACTGTAGGGACACCAACGCAATTGCCATAGTGACTGATTCCTGCTACTACCCCATTAAACAATCGTCTAGTGTTGGCATTATCCAAAGTCCCAAAGCGCAGAGAGTTCAAGACCGCAATGGGGCGAGCTCCCATGGTAAAAATATCCCGTAGAATCCCCCCTACTCCGGTAGCAGCTCCTTGAAACGGTTCTACCGCTGAGGGGTGATTGTGGGATTCAATTTTAAAGGCCAGTTGTAGCCCATCACCCAAGTCTACAACACCAGCATTTTCTCCAGGACCGAGTAGAATACGTTTGCCTTCTGTGGGAAATTGCTTGAGTAGAGGACGGGAGTTCTTGTAGCAGCAATGTTCCGACCACATCACACCGAACATTCCCAGTTCAGCTTTATTGGGATGACGCCCTAGGCGCTGGACAATTTCTTCATATTCAGAAGGGGTTAACCCTTCAGCAGCAATCTCTTCTGGGGAAAAGGAGGTCGAGGAATTAGTCGGCATATCACTCTGGGCGCAAACGGCACAGAAATTATTTTATAGAGTTATTGCTATCAATAGCTAGACTTCTTCGACTCCTTTGGATTTTTGCGTTCGCGAAGCGGTTCCAAAGGAACATGGCGTATCAGCTATCAGCTATCAGCTATCAGCGATTAGCGCTACGCACAAGCTACTTGAGTGGCTATTGGCCAAAGGCTGAGTGCTGACTGCTTAGCGCTGACTGCTTAGCGCTAACTACTTACTACGGCAAACTGTGGCTTACCTTACCAATTCCTTTGCCACAATAAAATCACCCACGTGGGTAATGTCTCGGATATATTCCCCGTATTACTCTGTAAGCATAGCTGCAACTTACAATCTTATCACCCCTAAAACCGCAGCTCTATCAATAAGCACTATTAATCTATCTATTGGAGGCAAACCCATTATGTCTAGAAATTTTGATCATATAGCCTACTCTGTATCCACCCTAGTTTATCAATACAATTCCTATAGTCCAAACACAATCGAATACGTTTTATTCAATCAAGGACTCCTAGCCGGTCTGGAAAGACAAACCGAAGCTAGCGACAGTCCAGTTTACCTAGAAGGATATGAAATAGGACAGACCTATTAAGCTGTTCTCGAGGTTTCCTAACTCCATCCCACTTTGCCCGTTCGGCAATGGTGTTAAGGCGAGTTCTGCTACTAGCAGATTTTCCCCTCTCCTCAACGACTAGGGACAGGGCTAGGAACTGGCGGTCTATCCTAGATGCCATCACCATTACAACGAGCGGACTAATTACTATTGCCTGCATTTTAGCGAGTAAATTCCCGATTAACAGGAAATTACTAGGGTATTAACAAAGACTTAATTGTCTGATCCAGAGTCAACCTCACAAAGCTTTTAGAGACAAATTATACTAGGGTAATTTCCTTTAATTTTGAATCAATTGTACTTGACAAAAAGTGAAATGTATGAAATATTAATTCACCTCCCAGTCATACCGAGTTGCATTCAAAGAAAGTAGATGGGGAGATGGGGGAGATGGGGAGATGGTGGAAAGAGAAAGTATCAATCCTGGATCAGACTACGAATTTCTCTAACTTGTTCGATATACTCCCGATCATTCCAAACCGGTACAACTCCCTGGTAAGAAATCGGTTCAACTAAATCAATCCATGAGCGACAGCCTCCGTACTCTTGGTGGTAGGGAGTGATCACAGGCTCAGGTAACTGATAAGTGCGCAAAAGCAGTACATATAAAGGTTGACGTGGCTTCCACTTCAAGCGCTCACTGGCAAATTGTTCATTCCAAATATGATAGGGTAGCAGAGCAGCAACAGTGGATTGCTCCGTTACTGGCAAAATATCAGTAATAGACGCCCAGCTACCAATCCGAACAGTTTCCGGATGCCAACCTGAGGGCACAGGTTTCACAACTCCCGCATAGTCAGGTTTAAGCAAATTAGGCTTTTGATGCTCATAGGTAGGGTAGAGTAAAACCTGGTGGTGAGCGACACTGAAGCAGTTGCCCTGTTCACGAATACCGCCTTTGCGTAACAGCATAATTGTTTTGCCTGCTTCTAAGGCATCAACCGCAACAGCCCATTCTTTCAGGGCATGGGTAGTAGTTGAGAGCATAAATTTAGTAATCGAAATTTTCTGATCACAATAAAATGTTTGCGTTTTCCTAGGATAGGATGCCAAGATTACTCTCAGTAGGGAATAGGGAGTAGGAAGTAGGCAGTAGGCAGTAGGGAGTCGGGAGTCGAGAGTCGGGAGTCGGGGTAAGACAATTGAATGTACCATCTCCCCATCTCCCCATCTCCCCATCTCCCCATCTCCCCACACTCCCGATTCCCGATTCCCGATTCCCTGTTCCCTTTGCTATACCAACCACCCATGAGTAATTCTGAAGCAAACAATCGTAAAACTATTAACAAATTCGCCATTGTAGGAGGAACCCACGGCAATGAATTTACTGGTGTATACCTAGTCAAAAAATTTGAGAAGTTTCCAGAATTAATTACTAGACCTAGTTTTAAAACCTTGACAAGAATAGGTAATCACCAAGCCTTTAAAGCCGCCAGGAGATATATTGATACAGACTTAAACCGCTGCTTTGCTAAACGTGACCTGGAAAATCCTGAGCTTTCTTTCCTAGAACAAACCAGAGCCAAAGAGATGGCTCAAACCCTAGGGCCAAAAGGCAATTCCCAGGTAGATTTTATTCTAGATTTGCACAGTACCAGTGCTAATATGGGGTTTACGATCATTCTCGTCAACAACGACCCCTTTAATTTACAACTCGCTGCTTATCTGAGTTCCCTGGACCCCTTAGTTAGGGTTTTAAGTTCCATTGAAACAGGTAGAGAAAATACTTTTGTAAACTCTCTATGTAATTTCGGGTGTTCTATTGAAGTTGGTCCCATTGCACCAGCTAGTCTTAAGGGCGATATTTTTCAAAAAACTGAAGCCTTAATTCACGCCACGTTAGATTATATTGAAGACTATAATAACAGTAAACTATTATTAAAAACTTATCCTCTAACCATTTATCACTATTTCAAAGTAGTTGACTATCCCAGAAACGAAGCTGGTGAACTAGAAGGTATGATTCATCCTCAGCTCCAGGGCAGAGATTATCAAGAACTCAATCCTGGTGACCCCATGTTTCTTACCTTCGATGGCACTACAATTTACTATGAAGAAGAAGCCACGGTTTGGCCAGTATTTATTAATGAAGTTGCTTACTATGAAAAAGGAGTAGCAATGTGTTTGACTAAAAAAGAGATAGTTAGGGAGTAGGGAATCGGGAATCGGGAATCGGGAATCGGGAAAGAAATGGGGAGATAGGGTGATGGGGAGATGGGGAGATGGGGAGATGGGGAGATAGGGAGATGGGGAGAATACAGAATTTTATTGCTGATCAAACTCTTGTTAATTCATAATTATAGCGTTTTGCCTATAGCTTAAGTAGAATCCCGATTCCTGACTCCCAATTCTAAATTCTAAATTCGCGCATTCTAAATTCTAATCCGTATTCCCTACTCCCTACTCCCTACTCCCTACTCCCTACTCCCTAACTTGACTCTTTAATCCCTGCTGCAATATTTCTAAAACTTTGGCTAAGTTTCCGGCTAATAATGCAGCTTTATCTAACCATAATCCCGGGAAAATTTCTGAACAAAGTATGCCCTCAGGATTGGGTTCCAGTTGAGTATATTCCCCTTCAGTTAACCGAAACCAATCAAATTCACCATCATCAACTCGCCATACCAAATACTCTTGTACCCCATTACGGCGATAAACGTTTAATTTTTTGTGTAAATCAATAGAAACACTGCTAGCCGCAATTTCAACAATTAACTCCGGCGCACCTTCTACATAATCATCCTCAGTAATAATTGATTGTCCATCTTGTTCTATTCTCAATAACGCATCAGGCTGCACTTCGTTATCATCATTCAGCCGCACAGTTGTGTTATCCAGTGTTTCTACTCCTGGCCTACTTGCTTCATAGGTTCCTAACCATGTCATAATCCGAGAATGGGGTTTGCCATGTTTTTTGGCTCGTACAGGAGATGCCATGTAAACAATTCCTTCAATTAATTCGGCTTTTTTTAAATCAGCCATAGCAGAATAGCGACGCTCAAATTCCGCAAGGGTTAGTTGATCCCCATTTTCTAAAGGAGGAATAGTGGAGTCCCGAGTAATTGTGGCAGTTGATGTGATCATTTTCGGCTCTACTTTATTTGTTATTTAATATGGAATAGGGAACAGGGAAAGTGTGGGAAGTTTGGGGAGATGGGGAGATAGGGAGATAGGGAGATGGGGAGATAAGGAGATGGGGAGATGGGGAGATGGGGAGATGGGGAGAATAGAGAATTTTATTGCTGATCAAACTCTGATTAATTGATAATTACTAATTATAGCGTTTTGCTTGTAGCTTAAGTAGAATACCGATTCCCGATTCCCGATTCCCGATTCCCGATTCCCAATTCTAAATTCGCGCATTCTAAATTCGCGCATTCTAATCCGTATTCCCGACTATTGAAAACTGATTTATTCCTTCGGCAACCATTCGATATCCAGTAATTCGTCAAGACAGTAGGGACATTCTGAAGGAAAAGTTATGGAATTCTGAGTTTTTATCTTAACAAATCCTAGGGCATCGTTATAGATAGAACTTAGTTCATCATTTAGATAATTACGGAGATTAGTAGTCAGTTTTCGTTTGAGTTGAATTCGGAAGTTATAGATCTCCCCTTGCCAGTGAACTGCATTATATTCAGATTCAGTTGTCCAATAGTGCAGTAATAATAAATGACGGATAACTTGTTATAAAAGGCTAGCTACAGCATTTTTCTTCTCTCTCCCCAAATCCTCTAACTCCTCAATTAAGTTATCCCAATCTAGTTGATTAAATTCTTTATTTTTCAGTAGCTTAATGGTTTCTTCTAGCCATTGGTCATCATCAATTTCGTAGAGATTTTTTAAATTTAAGCTACTCATAGTATAGCGATTTTAAATTCGGTGACCTAAAAAGTTATGGGTTTTAGGGAACAGGGAACAGGGAACAGGGAACAGGGAAAGAGTGGGAAGAGTGGGGAGATGGGGAGATGGGGAGATGGAGATGAGGAGATGGGGAGAATAGAGAATTTTATTGCTGATCAAACTCTTATTAATTAATTATAGCGTTTTTCCTATAGCTTAATTAGACTACCGACTACCGATTCCCGATTCCCGATTCCCGATTCCCGATTACCAATTCCCTAAAACCCAATAATTTGTAACTCACCCAAGTAATAATTGCTATATATCAAAAACTGCCGATACTTTCAAATTAATATCCTTAAATCCAGGAGATAACACTAACTCATCACCGGAAAAGCTACCCACTTCTGTATAAGTATTACCCTTCAGTTCTAAGACCAGGATAGTTTTAGTTTCTGGATCCACAATCCAGTATTCAGGAATAGCACAATCCTGATATTGGATTCTTTTGGCAATATAGTCTCGCTCTCGTTGTAATTCTCCCGGGCTAACCACTTCAACCACTAATAAAGGCGGTGACATCGACAGGCGAATGGTATTTCGCTTTGATAATTGTTGAATATGCTCTTCTCGGATAATGGTCAAATCCGGATAACGGTTTTTCGGTTCACCTCTAACTTCTAATTCTAATCCTTGCCCTCTGACTCTACGATGACCTACAAGTAAAGAAAACCTAATCAATAAAAACGTAGCAATTTCAATATTAACTCCAGACTCTGGAGGTATTTCAATTAACTCTCCATTAAATAACTCATAGAAGTTTTCAGAGTTATCATTGTATAATAAATACTCGTCAAAGCTTTTAAATTTATGGGTCAGTTCTACCATCAGATTGACCACCTTAGCCAATAGTGTTCCCTCTACCTTACTTTAGCAAAGGGAACAGGGAACAGCGGATCTGGAAACAGGGAGTGAAACCCAACAAAGCCAGTAGAAATCTTGGGTTTATTTACGAAACCTAAGCTACACGCTGATACCCGATTCTGGTGGGCAGCTGGTGGGCAGTGGCTGATGATAGCTTTACGGCTGTTGGCCAATTCCCTTGCTAGCCACTGCCCACCCTACGATTAATTTCCCTCCCCATGTCACCATCTCCCCATCTCCCCCTGTCATGCATGTTTCAGATGCGATTGGCCGTAGGCCACGCCAAAGGCGATGGGCGTTTCGCCAAAGGCCACGCTTTCAGCGAACGGCTTTGGCGAAACGCCCCGCTTTCAGCGATCGCTTCCATCTTCAGGGTGCATCTAATTATTGCTGTTTGACCCAGTGGGTGGAACCGGCATCTTGTCGTGGAACAGGCATCTTGCCTGTTTCCTCCCTTGGAATCTGCATCTTGCCGGTTATCAATATTCATGGCAGGCAGCATGCCCACCCCACTCCTATTCATGCCGCCTCTGATATCAAGGCTTCTGCCAAAGATATAAAGCCAAAAAGAAGCCTGCTCCACAATACCACTGGGGTAGCAAGCTTCTCGACCGTCAGACCTAGGTTTCCAGTGCCACTCAACCTTCTGGCAGGACCTCTGCCCGCCAAGCACGCCCCCCGTGGTTACCTAAAACGAGGAACGGGGCACAGGTAGCTCGCCAATAAACCCCGCGCAAATCGTGCGCCATCCGATATCAAAAAGGGGTTTTGACGTTTTGATCAGATGGTTGTAAATTTAGGGGACTACTCCGCGTCGTCTCCTGCAAAAGGAATGAAATAGCCATTAGAAATTTGGGCTGCACAGTACTGGGAGAGAGACTCGGAGACTGACTCCTCATTTTGCCTTGCCACCCCGTTACGAGAAACAGGAGCAGTCTGCTTGGGGGTTAGTTTTTTCTTGGGCATGGTTTCATCTCCATAGAATTAAACTTTCTGTGGTTTAGCTTATTGAGTTGGCTCACCCTGTGTCAATAAGTTTTTTTTTACGTTTTGTTACGTCGGGAGTCGGGAGTCGGGAGTCGGGAGTCGGCTGATGGGGTGATGGGGTGATGGGGTGATGGGGTGATGGGAAGTTAGAATTTAGAATGCGCGAATTTAGAATTTAGTAGATTAATCGTAGGGTGGGCAGTGGCTGTTGCCTGAAATTGGCTAGCAGCCGTGAAGCTATCATCAGCCACTGCAAAAATAACTATGTAATTAAAACGCAAACCGTTAGGGAAACCAATCGTCATCCAAAGCTTGTGTGAGATAAATATCCGCTTCTGGAGGAAGTACAAACAGTTTAGAAACAGATTTTACAGCACTGGGATAGGCTTTGTTGTAGAAATTTTCCAGTTGAGGACGAAGGCTAGGACTATCCTCAATAATAGTTTTAATTTGAGCGCGAAAGTTAACCACTTCAGCCGCCCAATGATTCCTATTTTTTTCTTGTTCAGACTTCCAATAAGCTAGTTTCAGCAGGTGTTCTAAAAGACGGTTTAAAAGACTCAATAATGCCCGTTTTTCACTTTTACCCATGCTTTCAATTTCTTCAATTAAATTCTCCCAGTCCACTTCACTAAAATTACGGTTTCGGAGATTTTCTACCGTTTCGTTTATCCATTGATAGTAGTCAGTGTCATAAGATGTGTATGGTTTCATTATTTTAGATACTCATGTTATTTCCGAGTTTTAGGGAATCGGGAGTAGAATCGTAGGGTGGGAAGTGGCTACCAAAGAACTTGGCCAGGGAAGGTGAAGCTATGATCAGCCACTGCCCACCAAACAGGAACTCAACAGGTATCAATGGAATCGTAGGGTGGGAAGTGGCTACCAAAGAACTTGGCCAGGGAAGGTGAAGCTATGATCAGCCACTGCCCACCAGCCAGAACTTTTTTAGTCTATCTCTCAAGGATTGGCAGATGCGAGTCACGCTTCAATGGGTAGATCTGTTGGTTTTACCTATTAGCTTAAGAATTCTAAAATTTTCCATAAAACCACGGATGACCAAGGATAGCATGTTAGTTAAACTGTTATCGATTGTCGGCATTCGTTAAATGCTTAAGGACAAAGTACTCACAACAACGACGGACGATGATTTCTGTAATTATCCCTACTTACGGACGGGAAGACCCTTTGCGGGATACCCTAGAAGATGTCCTGAAGCAAGACTACCCTGCTTTTGAAGTACTGGTTGTTGATCAAACTCGAACCCACAAACCAGAAATTCAATCCTATTTAGAGCAGCTAGCTAATACTGGAAAGATTCGCTGGTTGCGGGTTGATTGGGCGAGTTTACCTGGGGCAAGAAATTATGGGGTAAGGCGAGCATCCGGGGACATTATTGTGTTTATCGATGATGATATCAAGATGCCACCGGGGTATTTAACTGCTCACGCTCGTAACTATGAACAATCCCCAGAGATTGGGGCAGTAGCAGGACGAGTATTTGACCGGATGAAGTTAGCAGAGAAAGGAGCAGCAGTAGATACCCCTACTCCCTCTTACACCATTGAAGACTTGCCTAAGGAGGCCATGGACCCTGGCATTGCATGGTATTACATAGACTTAGTCCATACCGTGAAGCCTCAACGGGTGATATCAGCCCGAGGCTGCAATATGTCTTTCCGCCGGGAAATTTTTACCAAGTACGGGCTGCACTTTGATGAACAGTTCCGGGGCAGTGCGGTTCGTGAGGAGTCGGATTTTTGTTTGCGATTTCGCCGCACTGGTTATCAAATTTGGTATGACCCAGATGCTTGTTTAGTCCATTTAGGGGAAGAAACTGGGGGGTGTCATGATATTAGTACGCGATCGCTTGAGTATCAGTTGACCTTTTATCACAACCATTTCCTGATGGGGATGAAAAACCTTACCCTTAGTGAACAGCTACGGCTCTTTGGTCGTCTATTTGATTGCCACGTCTTAGGGAATCCTCCTTGTAATAAAAGTGGTTCCCCGATCAAAATTATTAGCCGCGCTGGTTTCTACATGTTGGGATTTTTAAAAGCACTTGGTACACGGATTAAATCTATTTGGGATGATGGTCAAATTTATACTCGACTAGACAATCTCACAAGTTAACGTTAACCAGTTAAACCTTATAAAGGCGAACAATCTTTAACCGTTAACTGTCAAAAAATTACCCATGAAAATCTTAGTTGCTAGCCACTCGTATATTGTTGACCTTAACTGCGAGAAGTTACGAACACTCGCTCAGTTAGAACCTAACATTGAGGTAACTGTTGTCGTTCCCCGGCGCTGGCGTCCTGGTGGTGTCCAAAATCGCATCATTGAAACCCAACCCCGTGAGGAAGGTTCATTTCGGGTCGTACCAGTATCTAACTTTAGTGAAAATAATCAGGGACTGCTGACCTTTGGGCTAGATATTATCCCTTTATTAAAACAGTTTCAACCCGAAATTATTCAAGTGGAACAGGGAGCTAAGGCATTAGGTTATGCTCAGTTTATTACCCTGAATAAGCTATTGGGACTGAAGGCAAAAAACCTATTTTTTACTTGGTGGAATCTGCCCTACCAAGTAAAATTTCCGGTCTCTGTGTTGGAAGGGTATAACCTGGGTCATACCGATGGACTGATTTGTGGGAATCAGGATGGGGTAGAAATCCTGCGACAACATGGTTATAACGGACCAGCTAAAGTAATGCCCCAATTGGGGATAGATGAAAGCCTATTTAGTCCCCAAGCTCAGCCAGAGCTAAAACAGCAGTTGGGAATTCAACCCAATGAGTTTGTGGTGGGATTTGTGGGACGGTTTGTAGAAGAGAAGGGATTACTGACTTTAGGTAAAGCCCTAGCCGGTTTATCTGGGATGGAGTGGAAATGCTTGCTGCTAGGCCGTGGTCCCCTCAAGCCGATATTGATGGAAAAGGCGGCAGAATGGGGAATTAAAGACAAGTTAATTTGGATTGAGAGTGTTCCCCATGACGAGGTACCTCGTTATATTAATGTGATGAATACTCTGGTGCTACCATCAGAGACTAATTACAACTTTAAAACCTTAACTAGTGTAGGTTGGAAGGAACAGTTTGGTCATGTGCTGATTGAGGCGATGGCATCTAAAGTACCAGTAATTGGTTCCGATTCTGGAGAAATTCCCTATGTGATTGGGGATGCTGGGTTGGTGTTTCCTGAAAAAGATGAGTCGGAGTTACGACATTGTTTACAGCAGCTAATCAAGCAACCAGAGTTGGCTGAAAAATTAGGAGATTTGGGTTATGCACGGGCAATGGAGCAGTATACGAATAAGGCGTTAGCTAAACAGCTGTTGGATTTTTATCAGAAATTAATGAAGAATTAATTCTTAATTCTTCATTATTCATTCCTACCTCTATGGACTGTTTTCACCCATTTCAACCGTTTAGGACGCACAGACATCCGAGCGGTAGTAGCAGCCATCACGAGCATCCAGTGCAATAGATAAAGGTTTCCCCTCAAGGTCTGCAACAGAGGAACCAACAGGCTAGAAACACGTAATCGTCGATATTGATTGGTGCGGCGCAGCCCGACAAACATGCTAATCACTGATACGGTGACAGTTAGACAAGTAATGGGACTAAAAATAGGTAGACGGTTACGGGCAATAGCCATCAAACAGTCTGGTACAGCAGCAGTGGGCAAAAAGTACTGGAGGACCAAGTAGGTAAATAAATCTAGAGTTTTCCGCAAACCTAGGCGGTTACTTACAATTAAACGCCAGTAATCGAGATAGCGCTGGTACCCTCCTTCTGCCCAACGGTTCCGTTGATGCCAGAGTGCGATCGCACTGGTGACTCCTTCTTCTTCTACTGGCGGGTAATTGAGAAAGCCAATATCCCACTGATCAAGGTGTAGGCGAATAGTTAAATCTAAGTCGTCGGTGATAGTTTCTTCATTCCAGGCACCGCAACGCTGTAGTGCGGAACGTCGGACAAACTGACCATTGCCCCGCAATTCACCAATCCCACCCACTGCTATACGTTGCTGTTGGAAATAACTGTCGAGAGCCATTTCTGCCATTTGCCCTCGTGTCCAAAAATTCAGTGGTGCATTTGCGATCGCTTTTCTGACCTGCACTGCACCCACTCGCGGGTTATTAAATAAGGGCAACACCCGCTGCAGCATATCTTTGGGAACTTTAGCATCTGCATCAAATACTGCTACAATCTCCCCTTTAGTTAAACCCAGTACCTGATTTAGTGCTCCTGATTTCCCTCCTCCGGCATTAGCACTCCGGTGCAGTACCTTCAACTGGTCGTATGTTGCTGCTAACTTATCTAAGATTTCTGGTGTTTGGTCAGTACTGTAATCGTCAATTACCCACAGTTCATACTGATTTTTGGGGTAGTCTAATTGACACAGAGACTGAACTAAATTACTGATGACACTTTCTTCATTTTTTGCTGCTACTAGCAGAGACACAAAGGGAAAATCGTCTTTCTCTTCATCTAAAGAGGGTTGAGGGGTTTTTAACGGTTTAGCCAGCAAGAATCGTAGGCAATGAATTCCTAAGATCGTTGTTAAGCTCAAGCTCACCCAGATCCCCCAAGACACCAAATGCAGTGCTATTGTCATGCACCACACTATGGTTAAAACTAAAGCTGCTTTGCGTCGGCGTCCTTCTAGTCCCTGGAAAAATAAGGTAGTTTCAAACTCTTCCTCTGACAAGTTAGACAGCATAGAGCCAAGTTGGTTCAGCTCTTGGCTTGGCGCTTTTTCTGACCAGGAATTCTCCGACATAAGCTATTTACTGCAACTACCAACGAAGGCCACTAATGCCTTATTCTATCCGAAAGTGTTACAAAATTGTTAATTTCTATCAAGGAAGGTATAGTTTAGGACACAACATCTCATCTGGGGTGTCCAGGTAATAGGGAATAGAAACATTTGTTAACTTTTACTTGGATTGCTATCGACTATTTTCAATAGGGTTATCTTTTAGCTTAAGCGTGTCTCAAGCTTCAAGCCTCAAAGCTAATCCCTATCATTAATAACAGCTAGAGTTCCCGCTATAAAACTCTGGCGACAGGCATGACGCTGAATCTTACCACTAGATGTCTTGGGAATAGTACCTGGTTTGAGCAATAGAGCAGTATGAACCTGCAAATCGTGATGTTGTAATACTGCTCGTCGGATTAACCGGATTAACCCTTTGGTATCAAGGGCATGGTCTTTCGCTCCATTACCAGGATCAGAAGCAGCTAGCCGAGTCGATTTCCAATAGCTACGTTCTACCTCAGCAATCACCACTAACTGTTCCTCACCAGCAATATTAACTGAAAATCCTGCCGAACAGGTCGGTCTGAGCAAGGAGTGAGTGTTTTCTACGGTCCATTCAATATCTTGGGGATAGTGGTTACGACCATTGATAATGATCAGATCCTTGAGACGACCAGTAATAAATAATTCACCGTCGAGCATGAATCCCAAGTCACCGGTACGCATAAATGACTCCTCCCCCATCGATGCTAGAGTTACGCCAAAGTTCTGTTGTGTTGCTGCCGCTTGATTCCAGTAACCTTGGGCAATGCTTGGTCCTGAAACCCAGATTTCTCCGACTTTTCCTGGGTCACATGGGGTTAAGGTTTCAGGATGGACAATTACAATCTGCTGGTCTGGCAGACTTTGACCACAGCCTACTAAGGTAAGGCTATCTTCTTGTTCAAGACTAGCTGGCACAACGTGATTTTGCTCTAGTGCTGCCCCCTCAACTGTTTTTAAGACAATTGGAACGCTTTTGAGACCACCAGAAACCATTAAGGTAGCTTCAGCCATGCCATAGCAAGGGTAGAATGCTTCTCGGCGGAAGCCACAGGACTCAAATTTAGTGGCAAACCGCTCCAAGATAGCGGAGTTAATTGGCTCAGCTCCGTTAAAGGCAATATCCCAACTACTCAAATCCAAGTTTGTTAGTTGTTCTGGTTTGATTTTCCGTACGCATAAGTCGTAAGCAAAGTTTGGTCCGCCACTGCTGGTGGCTCGATAGTGGGAAATCGCTTTTAACCAGCGGATTGGACTTTGCAAAAACATCAACGGGGACATCAGTGTAGCTGGAAAACCGCCGTATAGAGGTTGGAGGATGCCACCAATCAGACCCATGTCATGGTACATCGGTAACCAACTCACCACACTGCTGTGGTCAGTGTGCTCAAAATACTTATAGATAGCAGCTGAATTATGGACTAGATTGCTGTGGCTAATCATTACTCCCTTCGGCTGAGCAGTTGAACCAGAGGTGTATTGTAGAAAAGCCAGGGTGCTACCATCTATAGCTGGTTGCTGCCATGATTGAGCTAAGTTGCGGTTGATGTTTTCTGTGGCTACCCACTGCAGTGTCTTAAGTTCTGGAGCCTGAGTAAACCGGCGCTCTAAATTAGACAGGATTGCTTGGGTAGTTAGGGCTATCCTTGCCTGGGAATCCTTGACAATTCCCTGAACACGGACAAGGGAGCGATTGGGTCTAGGAGGATAAGCGGGCACAGCTACAACCCCAGCGTACAAACACCCGAAAAATGCACAAATATAGTCTAGACCAGGAGGATAAAGGAGTAGGGCAGTTTCTCCTGGGGAATATATTGATTGCAGGTGAAACGCGATCGCTTGGGCTTGTTGCTCCAACTGTTGGTAACTCAGAGTGACCCGTTCGGTTTCTCCATCCACCAAAAAGGTATATGCGATCGCATCTGGCTGGTTAACTGCTCTATAGCGCAGGATATCAACTAACGTGGCTGCTTGGAGAATATTTTCTGACACCTTTTACACAAAAAAACTTATTAACTTTTTCAGCATATGCGCGTAGCCCATATGCTCTCAGCCTTTGGCTTTCGTCTTTGGCTGATAGCTGTTCGCGAAGCGTGGCCAACGGCCTTTAGCTGATAGCTGATAGCTTAATGTTTACACCCACACTCTTGGAGGAAATTCCCTATTTCCTAGTTACACAAATTTGCTGCCCCGAGGCCATCCAAACAACTGTAGTTTGTAAAATAAATTGGGGAACAAAGCAAACAGGTATTTGAATATTTTAAAGCTAAAAGGCTCATCATAAGTTCCCACCCATTCTTTGTTTTTCTCAATCCAGCTGGCGATTGTATTAGCCACTTTTTCAGCAGGAGGAGCAGAATTGACTCGGTTGGCTCGGATTTTATAACCTTTTTCATTGAGACGGTTCACTGGTGCCCAAGCCAAGGGACCGCTGATCACACCAGGACGGTAAAGCCTCATGCGAATTTGATTATTGCTGGCGTGGTAAACGATTGGTCCAACACCTGACCAGTAATAGTGCAAAGCGATTTTACCAGAATGATAGACTGGACCAAAACAAGAAGGGCTACCATCTGCAATCGAACCAATAGCAACCACATCCAGGGGTCGCTCGCGCTTTAGCTTGGCTGCTTCCAGGGCTACCAATGCTGGCCAACTGTAGTTAACACGATTCATCGATTCTACTATCTCAACCAGTGGCACTCCTCCATCCCCTACCTCAGTTTCGATTTGTCCTGCATTCAGGATAATCACATCGGGGTCATACTCAAGCAACTTTTGGGCATCCTCAAGGGTTTGTTGTTGAGACACACACAATGTATTGAAAAAGTTACCTTCGAGGTTTTCTTGACGGGTGACGCCAACTACTTGCCAACCACGATTGATGTACTCTTGACCTAACGCACTGCCGAGGGTGCCGGAAATTCCTGTGATTACAACAGTTTTCATGTTAACAAGTCTCCTTAATATAATCTGCCACTCGCAGTGCATTAGCTACAATGGTTAAACCAGGACTAACCCCCAACGAGGTTGGCATAAATCCACCATCCACAACAAATACATTGTCATGATCGTGCAAACGGCAGTATGGGTCAAGCACTGATGTTTTGGGATCGGTTCCAAAACGTGTGGTGCCCACTTGATGGGCTGTATGACGATCATCTTTATCCCCGGTGGCACCAAACATAAATACTACCCCGGCATTGCTCATCACTTTCTTGAGCTGGCGCATATAGTAACGGGAGCGGTAAATATCGTAAGGATGAAATTTGTGGACTAGATGGATCGCTCCTGTGTTGCTAACTTCTACCCTATTTTCGGGTTGGGGTAAGTCTTCGACAAAACCTGTCATCGCCAGTATCCGTTTGAGTAGGAATTTTGCGATCGCATCTGGAATCGGTACTGGTAAATTTTCTTGTATGCTCAGATGCCCAGGGATTGGCACGGTTTGGGAATACCCGAGCTTATGGGGAAAATCCCCTGAACCAAAATAAAGATCCGTGAAGCCTAACTGCTTGATGAAGGTATCTGCGCCACCGGTAGGTTTGGTAAACAACCCAGCGGCCAAAGCACCACAATGGTACATATAATTTCTGCCAACCTGACCACTACGACCAGTTAAGCCAGATTTGATCAGTATTACTGGGCTACCGATAGCTCCAGCTGCTACAATATAGGTTTTAGCTTTTAGCGTTTCGATTGTACCACTATCGCGCCAGCGAAGTTTTACACCAACCACCTTACCCTGAGGGTTGGTAACCAAGCACTCTGCTTCTGTATTCGTTTTTAGCTGGAGATGGTAATTGCTGACGGCTTCATCAATAGCACATACCAATGTCGAAGCACGAGACTCATTGGGGCAGTAGTAGCCTGGACATTTAGGACAGCGAAGGCAATGGTTAAAGTCTATGCCCAGGGGTAAGTGGAAGGGAGTAAATCCAGCTTTCTCAATCCCCCGCTCCAATTTCTGATTGATCGGCTCAAGGGGAGGAGTCTTGGCTGGATAGCTGTGAGCTGGTGTTTCTAGATGGAGGATTTTATTAGGATCATCTCCAGCAACATGGAATAATGACTCGGCCTGATCGAAATAGGGGGAGAGTTGATCATAAGTAATTGGCCAATCCCAGAGGTGACGTGGTAGCCATTCACTATAGTACTTGCCAGGATGGAAATCATTGCGGCTCGGACGCATCAACACTGCACCATACAGAGAAGTCCCACCACCAAGAATTCCGCCAATAAACAATCGGGTATTACGCCCATTAACCTCGATGGTGCGGTCATCAAAAGCTGCCATGTCGATCAGCATTCGTTGCTCGTCCTGGTAAGGCTCACTGTCAATGAATCGGTTACCACGCTCAACCAGTAAAACCTGCTTACCAGCTTTAGCTAGCGCTAACGCAACAGTTCCTCCACCAGCTCCGCTACCAATGATGATGGCATCAAAATCGTTTGTCATACCGTAAAGGGAACAGGGAGTAGGGAGTAGGGAATCGGGAACAGGGAGTAGGGAGCAGGGAGCAGGGAGCAGGGAGCAGGGAGTAGCGATGCAGCGCGGTCTTGGGGGTTTCCCCCATGAGCGACTGCATCAAGACGGGAGTAGGGAGTAGGGAATCGGGAACAGGGAATAGGGAACAGGGAACAGGGAACAAAAATTATCACAATTCCTACACGGATACCTATAAAATTTATCAATTCGGTGAGGTACTTACGCCCTTGGGGTTTTTTAGGGAGCAGGGACTAAGGCCATGGGTCACGCTTTCAGCAAAGACGACGCTGCGCTTTCCCGTAGCCTGGCCTACGGCCAAACGCGAACGGAGTAGGGAGCAGTAAAGAAAAGGGAAAAATTCTTTGTACCTCTGCAGTCTTGATGCAGCAAGTATGATAAAAGCGATGCATCGCTATTCCCGATTCCCGATTCCCGATTCCCGATTCCCGATTCCCTATTGCTTCATTGTCGAGCAAACACCTTATCTAAACGTTCTTCCCATTTTTTCTGATTAGCCATAGCCTCTTGAACGAAGGGTGACCAAGCAATTAGTTTAATAAATAATAGATTAATCCATGAAGCAGGAAAACCGAGGGGTCTAACAATATCTAGAAATAAAACCACCCGCATCCCATCGGTTTCATTCCATACCTCATGGCGGAAGCTATCATCAAACATCATTGTTTTCCCTTCTTCCCAATAGCGAATGTCGTTACCAACACGAATCCGACAATTTTCCTTCGGTTCAGGAACACGTACTCCTAGAAGACATCTGATCACCCCTTTATAAGGTCCCCTATGTTCAGGGATATGCTTACCTGGTAATAGGATTGAAAAAAATGCCGTTTTCATGCCAGGAATTTTTTCAATTATACGAGTAGTTTCCGGACATTTTTCACAATTTTGTTTAACTTTGATTCCATAGCCATAAAAGCCATAGGTTTTCCAACCATTATCTGTGCTGATATACTCGGCTTGGTCTGGGGAAATATCTTGGAAGTTGGGTAGAGTATCTCTATATTTCAAGACTTGCTCTAGCTCTTGGCGAATCGTCATCCATTGGGATTCTAACTCGGGCACCCAATCAAATTGGTAAGGATCAAAGAATGTTGAATTACCAATTAATGAATAATTAGTCATTAGCTTTTCCAACTTGTAGATAAGTGGTCTACCAATACCATATATCAGGAAATCCCTAGCTTTTTCCTTTGCTTTTTCCTTAAGAGCGTCTAAAGAACGTTTCATGGTTAATTATTTTAGCTGCGCTTAGAGGGATATGTTACCATACCTAATTATTTTTTTTACTGGTTGCTAAAAAAATTAATAAATTCCTAGTGATGGTCGGAATTAGTCACTGGTGATTGGTAATCTTTCACACATTTAATAATTCCAATAACTTAAGCATTCAGCAGTCAGTAGTCAGCAGTCAGTGGAAACCCCCGTGTCTGCCACTGGATTGCTTAAGCGCGCATCACCGATTGCGCTACGCGCTTAAGCTGACCCAATAACAACGTTAGGATTCTGATGAAGCAACATTCAACTGACTCAACAGATCGGTAATACTACGCTGTTGAAGTTGACTCTGTCGCCATTGACCTACTGCCTCTAAAGTGTCATCAAGAAATCGCAGCCGACATTCCCGACGTTTAATCTTGCCACTAGAGGTCTTGGGAATACTTCCGGTTTTCAGCAGCACAATGCCATAAACATCAGCAATATGCTCTTGGGCTACTGCTTGACGAATCGCTGCCACTACTTCATCAACCACTAAGTGTCTCAGGTAACTCCGCTTGATCTCTTGAGCAATAACTAATCGTTCTTCCCCGTCTAAATCTACGGAAAACGCGGCACTAGCGTTGGGTCGCAGGGCTGGATGACTCTTCTCAACAGTTGCTTCAATATGTTGGGGATAGCGGTTGTTGCCCCAGAGGATCATCAATTCTTTGAGGCGACA
>NZ_JAAHHS010000709.1 GCF_010692395.1 Moorena sp. SIO3H5 | reverse complement strand
TGAGTGACATCTACATATTCCATCCTCTCCGGTACAAACACTTCCAGCCCACCGACCAAATCCACAAGTTCCCGAAATGCATCAGTGGTAATGCGCACATACCTATCAATGGGTACATCATTTAAGGTACGGCTAACCACTTCTGCGGTTAAAGTAGATCCACCTTTGACATTGGCATCATTAATTTTAATTATCCCAACATCCGGAATTTCTATTCTGGTATCCCGTGGAATTGAAAGCATATTCACGGAGTGGTCTTTGGGGTCTAAGCGCAACAGCAACAGGGTATCACTGCGACCACCAAAAACCTCTGGGGAACCTGGCAACGCATCTGGGACTCGGTCTATGCCCATCACCAGGATATTGACTGGTCGTGACAGGTTGTAGGGAAAATTTTTACGGGAAGAATTGTGCTCAGAAGCGGCTGGTTGATTCTGGGGGATTTTGGAGTTTTCCGGCTGAGAATGGGATTTAATCAGGGGCGACAATGGGGTAACTAGGGCTAAGGTCGCTCCCAAAGCCGCAGAAATAACTGCTGTCAGGACAAAAGCACTACTCCAGAATACCCACCGTAAATAGGGGGCAAGGGTTAATCTTAATCCAGAGACAGAAGCGTCTAGGTCTGTAGTCAGGTCAAGCTGAGAGTAAGAGACTCCTGTATCACCCTCTTGGGGTGATGGTTGGGGTGTTGAAGCTGAGGCATTATTAATCACACCTGTATCCAAATATACCTATGAATTGTGATGACTATTAAAGGATTCAAGTTCCAAGCCTATAGTTGGCTATCCAATTAAACTGTAGCCTGTGGCTACAGTTTAAGATATTGTTGTTGGCCTATAAGTCTATAAGTCTATAAGTCAAAGCCAATAAACCATTTTGCCTACCTTCAAAGTGGCTTAATTGAAAAAAGCGCTTTGGCTACCCACGGCTAAAGCTCCTGGTGAAAGCACTTTGAGGAACATCTAAGAGTGATTAGTCCTTTGTGATCAATGCACAACACGAATGCCGGAACAAGGATGAAGGAATTGGTGGACAAATGACTAATTTAAGGACTAATGTAACGACTAATGTAATGGCTAAAGAAGTACTTTAACCATTTTTCATAATCTACAGCCTATACCAGCTGAATCAGGGAAAGTGAGGTTAGTATGTAGCAGAAAACTACAGTTAAGGCTACATCATGGATAATTCTCTCATCCCTGTGATTCTTGCTGGTGGCAAAGGTGAACGGTTTTGGCCGTTGAGCCGTAAGCACCGACCCAAGCAGTTTTTATGTTTGGATGGTAGTGGCAAGAGTCTTTTGCAGGCAACGGCTGACCGATTGAGTAAGCTGACGGTCGGGCCAGAGCACTTGTGGGTGATTACTTCTGCTATGTTAGCTGAGGGAGTGACTCAACAACTACCATCGTTACCCCAGAAGCATCTATTAGCTGAACCGGAAGGAAGGGATACAGCACCAGCAGTGGCTTGGGCAACTCTAGAAATTGCCAAGGCTTACGGAGAAGATGCGGTAGTGGGCTTTTTCCCTGCTGACCACTGGATTGAAGATGAGCAAGGGTTTCAGCAAACTATCAAGGCGGCTGCTCAATTGGCTGCCACTGAGTCATCGATTGTGACCTTAGGAATCAGGCCCCAATATCCTTCTACAGGCTACGGTTACATTGAGCAAGGTCAGAAGACTGGCACGTTTGAAGGATTGCCAGTGTATCAGGTCAGTCGGTTCACCGAAAAGCCTAACCAAGAGACCGCTGAGGAATTTTTGTCTACTGGTCGATTCAGCTGGAACAGTGGAATGTTCATTTTCCGGGCTGGGGTAGTTTTAGATGAATTGCGCACTCATGCACCAGAAATTATTGCCCCTTTAGAAGAAAAAGGTGTGGCGGCTTATGCTGAGCTAGAAAAGAAAAGTATTGACTACGCTTTGATGGAAAAAACACAGCTAGCTTATGTTTTACCAGCCTCCTTTGGTTGGGATGATTTAGGGTTTAGCTAGAGGGGCAA
>NZ_JAAHHS010000708.1 GCF_010692395.1 Moorena sp. SIO3H5 | reverse complement strand
ATGGGGGAAGAAACTTATCTCCTCCAGAACTTACCGATCAAATCTACTTGTACGGTTAATTAAAACGCACCTTACGCTATATATAGCGGATACAGCGGTTTACAATTGCTGTTAGGTACTTTCGTTTTGGGTTTTTAGGGAGCAGGGACTAAGGCCGTGGGACAAGCTACGGGAACGGAGCAGGGAAGAGAGAAGACAATCGTGTGACCTAATCATTATGGCTCTTCCGTACTAAGAGCAGGGAAATCTAAAGTTGTAAGGAATGGCCTTTAAGGGATCAGATCCTTTTCAATCACTTGAGGAGTGGTTAGAATCTTTAGACATATGAATACTAAATTCATCAGATGCAAAATTACAAACAAGATCAGAAGCTAGTAAACCCGGAGAATCCACCTAGATCTTTAGTTAAGAATTTTTTATGGATGGGAATCGGTATTGCAACACTTTTCATTACTGGTGAGGGAGTCATTTTTGGCTATCGGCAATGGCTATCTAGTCAAGAGCAACTATTTGTGGAAACTATGGAAGACCTGATCATGAATAAAGACTTTGTCGAGTGTATGAACAAAGCTCTAGACATTCCTGAAACTTCTCACCAATCCTATAATGCACGGGCTTTTCTAAATCAGTGTGCTCAAGGACAGTTGGCTAAAGCAGAGAAAGTGATCAACGATGGCCAAAAGGCCACGCTACGGGAACAGGAGTTGAAACCCGTTGATGAAAATTATAAATTAGCAATTAACTTGGCCAAACAAATTCCTTCATCAACGTCTGTATATAATAAAGCTCAAGATGCGATCCTTAAGTGGGAAAAAAAGTGGAGACAATTAGTTGGAGTAGAAGGATTTACTGATGGCATCTATTTTTACCAGCAGAACAAAGGCTCTAATCTATATCTTATTTTCCAGAAGCAAGGAAATACTATATTAGGTAAAAAATATGGGTTTCACAGTGATTATATAGTTTGTTTGAGAGGAGTTGTACGGCGTAATATACTGAAAGATGTAACTGGAATTTCTTATGGGATTGATTTTGTCCCACAGGTCGAAAGTGTTGACCCAATAAATTTATCGAAGTGGTATCGAATAAGTTGGGATAAAATCTCTATCTCTAGCAAGTATCCTCTACAATATGCTTATAACAATAAGCATCATCATATAGAATCTTGTCAAAAAGAATTCAATAAAAACCCTTGACCGACGTAAGCATTCAGCTATCAGCCGTCAGCCGTCAGCCGACGTGGCACAGGCTTTGGCCTTGGCCAAAAGGCCACGCGGGGCGCGTTTGGCCACGCTGTGCGAACGACGCTGGGACCTAACTCAGATTAAACCAATGCTTACCTGTTTTATTCAAAAGCTGAACGCGCACGCGTGCGCGTAGCGCATTAGCTGATAGCTGATAGCTGACGGCTGAATGCTTACTGACAGACTTAGCTACTAGCCAGAAAACTACCACCAATGAAGTGAATATCACTGAAGGTTTCAATCCACAAACGAGCACCACAATCCAGTGGATTATCCGGCTGATACACAATCTTACACGAAGCATTTATTTTCGGGAATCGGGAGTCGGTAATGCGATCGCGTAGCGTGACTCGCGTAGCGTGACCAAAGGTCAATCGCTCTTAGCGTGGCCTACCGCCAATCCCGTAGCGGCTCCAAGCTCCCATCGCACATAGCCATAGCATTAATTAATAAATACTTGAGAACACAGGATTTTTTCCCACTCCACAACCCTACTCCCAAATTTGTTACAAAAGTTTTTAAAATATGTTATCATATAAGATTATTTGTGCTAAAATAAAATTACCGTGGAACGTTTTAGCCCCCACGGTAAGAGCCAGCCGACAGTTTCTCCCGGCTACAGGCTGGCTCTGGAGCCCCAGTTAAGGAGATACCTAATATTTTATGTCGTACTCTCGACGCCTATATCCATGGGCACTAATTCGTCTATTGCCGAACATGCAGCGGGTGGTTGTTCGTCGTTTTCGGAACCGTTCGGATA
>NZ_JAAHHS010000707.1 GCF_010692395.1 Moorena sp. SIO3H5 | reverse complement strand
TACCACATACCTGGACCGATCTGTGACTACAAACAAAATGATGTCTCCGTCGTTGATTTTCAATGATAGGTGCTGTCATCTGTCTGTTCCATTCACTTGTAAGCCAGAAAAACGCAAACCGGAGGCTAATGTTACTGCGGTAGATTTAGGTATAAACACTACGGCTACCGTAGCAGTCGTAACCCATGACGGCACTGTAATCCATTCGGCAAAGCCGACGCTACGCGAACGTGATTTTATTCACCTTGGAAGAGACATAGACCGCAGGGATAAACGACTAAAGTCCGTATCAAAAAGAGCATCAAAAACGATGGGCAGAGGAGGAAAACTGCATAAAGGGTTTTGCTCCAATACTTATCAAAAGTGCCAAAGAATTAATAATCAAATTAGCCATGTTGTCTCCAAGGGGATTGTAGAGATTGCTGAAAAGTTTAATTCTGTTCGCGTAGCGTGGCCTACGGCCTTAGCAATTGTCTTTGAGAATCTTAAGGGGTGGAAGCCAAGAGGTGGGAAAAAGCGCTCTAATTTAAGGCAAAGATTCCACGGATGGCTCAAAGCAAAAATTCGCAGCTTCACGGAAATGAAATGGGCTGAATTAGGTGGCAGAGTAATAGAGGTTGTTGCTGCCTATACTTCAAAGTTGGCTTTTGATGGCTCTGGTACGGTCAAACGAAATTCCCAAAAATACTCCTTGGCAACCTTCCCTTCAGGTAAGCGGTTTAATGCAGATTTAAACGGTGCTTACAACATCGGTGCCAGAGGCGTGTTTAAACTCACTCGCAGAAATGGCGAGGAGGGTCGTTCCAGCAAAAGATCTGGACGACCGCCTAGAAGCTGGGCTTGTCTATGTGACCTGTGGACGCTTCGTAGTTCCAGGTTAGCATAGGACACCACCACCTCGTTCAGGTGGTGGAAGCTTCATAGCGATGGACGTTCGCGTAGGGTCAGCCGTAGGCCACGAGTCCCGCTTTCAGCTAACCCGTGGCCTTTTGGCTAAGGTTTAATCGGGTTGAGGGTTGAGGGTTGAACGTTGTTCACACTTAATGCTTCACACTTAATGCTTCACACTTAATGCTTCACACTTAATGCTTCACACTTAATGCTTCACACTTAATGCTTCACACTTAATGCTTCACACTTGATCCTTCACACTTGATCCTTCATTGCCCTGATGCCAACATTTGCTTCGGTTTGTAGTCAGACCCAAGCTTGTTGGCACAGAATCCCAAATGTCGGCTTTGACCAGGTTCGATCAATCGTCCCCAATCCAGCGGGGTGACCACATAGTCTTTAGAGGATTGAGAGTTTTCCCTGTTACGGGGTTGGAAATTAGCATTCCAACTATTGTTAATCGCAGCTTGATTCATTTGGAATGTTAATTCCCAGTCTTCAACCTTAGTACTGCCCTCATTGATAACCTGTATGCCGATGCAAAATCCTTCTTGCCAATCTGAATGCAGGTTAGGTACCACTTTTAAAGAGACAGGGTTTCGAGTTTGTGACCTTGTAGAGAGATTAGGGTTAGGGAGATTAGGGCTAGTTTCAGGTGTTGGTCTTGGCTCCCTTAAAGCTTGGTTGGTATCAGGTGGTGGTGAAGGTAAAGGTGCCCTGTCGCTAGGTTTGGCACTGGGGGATGGTAAAGGTAGTGGCTCCTTTAAACCTGGATTAGCAAGGGGTGACGGTAGGGGAAGGGGTGTAACTTGAGTTGGTGTGACAGTTGGTGATGGTGCAGGGAACGGTGGAATTACACCAGGGTTGGTGCTCGGTAAAGGTGCAGGGAACGGTGGAATTACACCAGGGTTGGTACGCAGGTTAGGCGGGGGTAGTGGTGCCACGCTCCTGGGTGTGGGATTAGATAGGGGTGGGGGTAGTGGTGCCACGCTCCTGGGTGTGGAATTAGATAGGGGTGGAGGTAGTGGTGCGACGCTCCTGGATGGCTGCCCACTTGGTATTGCTGTAGGCATTTGCCCGATTGAGTTGGGTTGGGAATTCGGCAATGGCGTGGGA
>NZ_JAAHHS010000706.1 GCF_010692395.1 Moorena sp. SIO3H5 | reverse complement strand
CCCACATTCCGCAGGTTCATCAGCAAAGGAGATAATATTTACGACAAGGAGCACCAAAGAACTTTAGAATCCAACACCGTTCCTCACTGAGGTTAGAAATCTGTTTCAAGGAGGCGTAAGTTAATAAATGAATTGACATAAAACATTGAAAAACCCAACGCAAAGTAGGAGTGGCAGTTGGTTTACCTAACTGATTTTGGATTGTTTGGGATGCTCGCTCTAAGGATTGACGCAATGTTCTCTGACCCAAGCTGTAAACCAGCAAGCACAAACCCATAACCATTGCTAAAGCCGCAACTCTTTTCGAAGAATTTAGAAAAACAGTGGAAGTAAAAAACAATGGATCTTTGAGAAACCGAAAACCACGTTCTGTAGATTGTTGTGCCTTATATTCACGCAAAACCTGTTCGTCGCTAAGTTCGGAGGCATCAAGAACATTGGTGGCAAGAATAAACCGGCCAGCCCGTTCTGTTTCAAGAGTAATTGCCGTTTCTTTGGGTATAATTTCAGCTTTAATCTGGAAGATTCGGGTAGGTTTAGAATCCTGGCGAGGTCTACCACGTCCCCGATGTTGAGCATGTTCAATAACTTCAATATTTGCCAGTTGATGAAATGGTAACTGACTCTCAAGTAGTTTGGTGGCTGTGAGTGCATCTTTGGCACATGCAAATTTTTGTTGGCACAATTTTCGCAGTTGGGATTGTGCCTGAGTAAATTTTTTGGCTAGACGTTTTTCCAGTTTTTTTAAGTCAGATTCTTTACGGGCTTCACTTTCTACCACTAGCCACCGTTGTCGCACACCACCATAATTATTACAATATGGGGCAATACGATATCCTGGTATTGTACTTGCTACAAAGGCATCAATACTAGTATTTTCTAACAGTTCTTTGGCAGCAGTTAGGGTACCAGGAACTCTCGTTACCCATCTTAAGGAGACCATCATCTGCAAATTTTCTTCAGTATAAAGGGCTGCATCGGCAACAAATAAACCGTCTATTTGCCATTGTTTGTGGAAGTCAGCGATCAGTTTTCCAAACATGGCTGAATCGACTTCATTGCCATCTGCAACTCTTAAATATAAGGGTATATCTCCATCTCCACTGCACATCAAGTCGAGGATAAATTGTTTTAAATCTGGTCGGTGATCTCTAGAATAACCATATGTAATTGTAATTAATCCTGATTCGGCTGATGCTTCATCTGATGCATCTATCCCATAATCCCCATGTACGTGAAATGAACTAGAATCCAAGTGGAAACTGTCCATTTTAACTCCAAATTTACTGGCGGCGGATAGTGCAACTCGGATGAAAATTTCCGTTAATCCAGCATCATATAGTTTGTCTAACACTCTGCCCAAGCGGTCATCATTCAAGTGTTCTGGTTGTATTCCCTCTCCCAATAAATGTTCCGTTGCAATCCCTTCAAAAAACTTATGAAATAGATATAGTGGCGCACTGACAAAGCCTAAGCCGTTGATAATCATTGCTTTGACCACTTGACCTACGCTAATTATTTCTTGGGGATGAGTTCCGAGCAGTTGGTTAATCTCCTCAACCAAGCCCATTTCATCAACAATCCCTGCGACTATGCCCAAGTGATCGATATCTTGTACTTTGATTTGTGATCCTGAAACACTCATGCTTCAAAACTGCAGTTCCCCCACAGTCTGAACTACTCAAAACCTCAATCCCAAGCTCTGTGGCCTTCCTAGGCTTGCCAGTACTCCCAAGCGCTCTGGGTACCTCGGGAATTGAGAATGCTCACAACGCTCTTTCTCAAGGGCACTTGGGCGATTTGGTTCCCAAATACAAATGCGACCAGTGCCTAGAGTTGGATTATATTCCAATTGCTGACATCCTTCAAGCTTGAAGCAACATTGGTACACAATTTTTGGGTTCAATCATTATATCCCTTATGGGGATAGACTTTAACTAGTATAGTAGTACAAATGAACGGGAGGACTTCAGTCAAAAATACAACATTATGTGATCGCACCTGCGGAATGTGGG
>NZ_JAAHHS010000705.1 GCF_010692395.1 Moorena sp. SIO3H5 | reverse complement strand
CAGTGCCAGCGATTTCTACGTCTATGGTTGTTGGTGCTGTCTCGATGATTTGCTTGAGGGTATCACTGGCGTAATCAGCCCGTTGTTGAGCAGTTAATGAACCAGCCGGTGCTACCTCAAACAGCGGACGCCCATCGAGGAAAATAGTTACCCGATTTAGATTGTCCTGAGCCACAATTGGCGCAGGTGCAATCAGGCAAGCGATCGCGATCGCTCCAATTACTACCAAGATCACTTGCGTCAGCCAATATCGGCAGCGAAAGAAGGGATTCATCAGCTACCAAAAATATTGCAGTTGAGAGCCAGGAGGCTTTAGCCCCGTCTAATAGGAAACCAAAGAAAGGGAAGCCTAGTGTTAACTGTACTTTAGTGTTAACTTTCTAACCTCTGTAGCATTACTGAAGACAGTTAATGGAATTGGTAATTAGTAATTGGTTGACTATTTTCCTCAGCGGTCAGCGGTCAGCGGTCAGCCGTCAGCCGTCAGCCGTCAGCCGTCAGCTTATTTTATTCAAAAGTACCGATCTAGTAGCGTGGCCATAGGCCATAGGCCATAGGCCATAGGCTGATAGCTGATAGCACCTCAATTAGCGTGCGCGTAGCGCTAATCGCTGTTCGCTGATTGCTGATAGCTAATTGCTGATTGCTGATTGCTAATTGCTGATTGCTGATAGCTGATTGCTGATCTCTCAATGTATAGTTATCAGACTATCCGTTTAGGGAAAGAGCATTCGAGGGGTCTGGCTCAGAAGCTGCCGAGATAGTAGCAGCATTTTGTTCCGCCTCCAGTTTCGGTTTCAAGTACAAATTTTCTAGTACCAGAGCTGCACCAGCTACCCAAGGGGGAACAATCAAAGCACCAAGAATCCCCAAAACCTTTGCACCACCTAGCACTGCCAACAATTGATATAAGGGGTGAACTCTCACAGAAGACCCCACCAGTAGGGGGTCAAGAATATAGGTTTCTAGATTTTGAATAATCACAAATAGTAACAATACCCACGAGAAAGTCCATCCCCCTTGAGCAATTGCCACAATTAATGCTGGAATTGCTCCCAAGACCGGACCAAAGAAGGGAATCAAATTGGTCACCCCAGCAATTACACCCAAACCCAAGGCAAACTCTGACAGTCCCAAAAATTTTAAACCAACAGTAATCGCCATGCCTAAAATTCCTGAAACCACTACTCGCCCCTGGATGTAACCCCCCATCCGTTGGCTGACTGGCTTGACCTGGGCTGCCAATTTTTCATCCCAGGGTTTGGGAAACAAACTTACCCCCCCTTTAATCAATTGTTCAGACCCAGATAACATATAACCAGACAGCAGTGTTGCCAGAATTACGGTAAACACTCCAGCAATAAGACTCCTTGTCAATCCATAGGACTGCACTACTAACTGCTGAGAGGAACGAATCACCCAAGAGGTAACGGTCCCAGCATCAAACATTTGACTCAGAGCTGGTTCAGTCATCCCTAGGCGAATCGCTAAAGCATCTAACAAAGAGGTTAAAACCTCCAAATATGCTGGCAGTTTCCGAAATAAACGCTGAATTTGTTCAGCTACTGTTGGTCCAATCACTAAGCCGATCCCTGTCAAACCAGCGATTAAGCCTAAATAAACCAGAATAACCGCTAGCCAGCGGGGAATCCTTAACTTTTCAGCACTATCAATAATTGGTGCTAGAGTGGATGCGAGCACTACTGCAATCATCAGTACTACTAGCAAAGCTCTCAGTTGCCACAGCAGGACGATTGTCAAGCTAGTAGCAACAATCAGCAGTAAATTAGCTAAGGAGATTTTAAGGCGTAGCATAGACTTCCATTTGCATGTTGAGTGCCTAGCAAATAGTCTACAGAGAAAACAGCTGAATTAGTTGAAGCTTGCAGGTACGGTTGAGGGTTAGACGGTTGAAGGTTAGATGGTTGAAGGTTAGATGGTTGAAGGTTAGACGGTTGAGGGTTAGACGGTTGAAGGTTAGACGGTTGAAGGTTAGACGGTTAGATGTTACTGAGTAAGGGCTAGTTTA
>NZ_JAAHHS010000704.1 GCF_010692395.1 Moorena sp. SIO3H5 | reverse complement strand
GAAAAGGGGTAAAACTTATTGATTAGCGTGATTTGCGCGGTCTTGGGGGTTTCCCCCATGAGCGACTGCATCAAGACAAGGCTCAACTGTCTTACGGTAACTTCTAACCATGAGCGACTGCCGTGGTCTCCCCCATGAGCGACTGCATCAAGACGGGAGTAGGTAGTAGGGAGTAGGGAGTAGGGGTAATAAAATTGAAGTGATTAACCGGAATTGCTCTCCCTACTTTATATCCCTACTTTATTGTTTCACTCATCTGCTTCTCTAATTCTTCTAATAATTGATCGACATCCTTACCAACTTGCTCAAAGCACTCTGGTGGGGAAAGTTCAGGTTCAAATTGAATCAGTTTCAACTGTCCATTACCAATGCCAATAATTATAACTTCCTGCTCAGGTTTATGAGCATCCACCACTCCCAAAATTTCCTGAATTTGGTTATTAACTTGACGATTTAGGGTTTCTATTGCTGCCCTAGGACAGTAAACAAAATGTGGCTTCGGTTTCATGTCAAGTCCGAGGGTCTCATCACTTTCTCCTTTTTCCAGAAAGAGCCCCCAAGCTAGTGCAGCTAATTCTTTTTGATTGGCTTTAACAAACTTATCTAACTGATGTTGCCACTTGTTTATTGCTAAGTCTTGCCGATTACTACCGAATAAGTCCATATAGTATTTATCAATTGGGTGAGGTACTTTCGTTCTGGGTTTTAGTTAGTAGTTAGTAGGGAGCAGGGAAAAAATCGTGTATACCTCATAACTATGGAAAACGCTATACTCACATCCCGATTGTCTAGAGCTACACAAACTAAAAACTAACCCAAGAAACTAAGACAAATGGGTGGTTTTTACTAGATAACTGCACTATGATATCATTTCCGGTACTGCGCACCACCGGACAACATATGAATGATTTTTGGACAGATATTCTCAACTTTGCCAAAGACACCACAAACCGTGTCGGGAATCGGCACCTTAAGGACTTTGGTCAGGTACAAGGGTCCGAAAAAGCCGATGGTACGTTAGTGACCCAGGCGGACAGGTGGGCAGATCAAGAAATTAGAGATGCGATCGCATCTCATTTCCCCAGCCACGGCGTACTGAGCGAAGAAGCATCCCACCAATTTCCTGAGTCTGAATGGTGCTGGATTATTGACCCTCTTGATGGCACCACCAACTTTACTAGAGGAATTCCCCTGTGGGGGGTTTCCTTAGGCTTGTTGTATCAGGGAACTCCAGTGTTTGGTTATATTCATTTTGCTCCTGTCCAGCAATCCTTTCATGGTTTTTGGCTGGGGAAATCAGACCTCAAAGGTTTAGAAAACGGTGCTTTTCTGAATGGACGTCCCATCCACAGCAGCCAAGATTCCCCTAGCCAAAACCACTTTTTCAACCTTTGCGCCCGTAGTACTTCAGTTATGAAGCAACCCTTCCCCTGCAAAATTCGGATGCTCGGGGTTGCCAGTTACAACTTTCTCGCCACTGCCAACGGTGTCACCTTAGGAGGAGTGGAAGCAACCCCGAAAATTTGGGATTTTGCTGGAGCTTGGGTGATTATTCACGCAGCTGGAGCAGTTTGGGTACCCCTAGATTCTCAGCCAATTTTCCCCTTAGAAGTAGGCCAAGATTACGGTCAGCGGTCCTTTCCGACTCTAGTGGCAGCACGTCCAGAATTAGTGAGTGTGTTTAAGCCCTTGGTAGAGTTTCTTGGGAATAAGACAAGTTGAATGTAGAATTAAAAATGTAGAATTAAAAATGTAGAATTAAGAATTAAGAATGTAGAATTAAGAATTAAAAATGTAGAATTAAGAATTCTAACTTCTAACTTTTAAATTCTAACTTCTAACTTTTAACTTTTAAATTCTAACTTCTAACTTCTAACTTCTAACTTCTAACTTCTAACTTCTAACTCCCGGTTCGCCCATTTTAAATCGAGTTAGAAAAAGCTGAAGGATTGAATCAGAGGTCTCGAGTATGGTACAAATGCACTGAGCAGACGGGCTGGGATTTTCCGGCGTCGGAACTGCACAAAGGG
>NZ_JAAHHS010000703.1 GCF_010692395.1 Moorena sp. SIO3H5 | reverse complement strand
TTACCCTTTAAAATCCTTAATTTTGTTTGTATAAACGCGATTTCATCAGATTTTTATAAGCGGAAAATGGGTATATAGGGATAATTCTCGCCATTTCCCGCTTCTGTTGACTCCCGACTTTCGACTATATATAGGGTTTGTATTTGAGTTGTAAACTTATAAGGTATTTTTTGATTGGACAATAAAACCTCGAATCTCTTTCCCCTATTGCCTTTCGTCTCTTGCTTTTTGTCTTTTTGATCAATAATTTTGTTTACAACCTATATATAAACTATATAAATGAGTTTTTATATGAGTTTTTATATGAGTTTTTACATGAATTTTTACATGAGTTTTTACATGAATTTTTACATGAGTTTTATGAGATTAAGAGACTAAAAACCGCTATACTCTCAAATGGTGATCGGGTAATCCAGGTCAAAAATGTCGAGTACAAATCAGCCCTGGACTCCAGTGGAGACCATACACCATTGTGTTGATCAATCAATTACGATGTCAGATATTCAATTAGAAGCCACTTCTACTGCATTGGGCCAATCCCATCACGTTTCAGAAAAACAGTTTTGGCAGCAGTGGCAGCAATATCAAGACTATCTCTATCATCGCTGTCTCAGGTGGATGGGTGGAAACCCTACCGATGCTGAAGATGCCCTGAGTCGGGCGATGCTCAAGGCATGGGAGAAGGTGCAAAAATTTGCCGGGAAAATCGCTAATTTTAAGGCTTGGCTGACAAAGCTGACTCATAACCTCTGCGTGGATATTCATCGAGAACATGGTCGCAGCGCCAACCAGGTTGAGGATATAGAAGGGATTCCAGAGGAAAAAGGACTGGTTTCCTGTGACGATACCCCAGAAAGGGTTTTGGAAACAGACGAGAAAAAGATTGCGATCCGCCGTGCCATTGATAACTTACCACCTCGGCTGCACCAGACCTTTATCCTGCACTTTTATCAAGAACTGTCTTATCGAGAGATAGCCCAACAGCAAAATATTTCCTACCAGAATGTCTGTAAGCGCATCTCCCAGGCGCGAGCCATTCTGAGAGAAGAGTTGAGGGGATATTTTATTGGGGAGGATGAGACTGATCAGGATTTATCGGTTACACCAATTAATCAGGCAACAGAGTCAACAATTAGGGAAATGTCCCAGCCGAATGGGGAAGTTAAACCAATTGTGGGCGAGACGGTGACATCATCTGTTGCGGTGGAGGAACTGGATAGTGGTGTTGGTGAGGAAGTGCAGGAGGTAGCACTATTGGTGCAGCACTCTGAGTCGGTTCCTGTTGCAGCTACTTCTGAGGAGAAGTTAGAAGTAAATAATGAGGCATTGCTGAGGGGCGGGATGAAAATCAGTGGGGTGGGCATCTTGCCTGCCCGGAAATTGAAACAGGCAAGATGCCTGTTCCACAGCCAGATGCCTGTTCCACAGCCAGATGCCCACCCCACAAAACTATCAAAATCATCTCGCATTTATAGCAATTATACGACTTGTGAGGTACAAATTTCTGGTTTAAAGGGAGCAGGGAGCAGGGAGCAGCGATGCAGCGCGGTCTTGGGGGTTTCCCCCATGAGCGACTGCATCAAGACGGGAGCAGGGAAGAGGGAAGAGAGAAGAGGGAAGAGGGAAGAGGGAAAAAATAATGTGTACCTCATGAGTCCTAGAAACCCTATATACAATGCCATAGCGAGTTTATCTTTTTTGATCACAATTTGCTCAAATTTTCATCCAGTAAAGCTTACAGGCATTTTTGTCACCCCCTCAGACCTTGGGAATGGCTGAGGGCTGACGACTGACCGCTGAACGCGAACGCGGTTAGTATAGTTTGGTAATTATTGGTGATCACTTTTATTTTTTGTGGAATGCGATCACAGTTGGTAGACTTTGGGAGTGATGAGTTTATTTCCCCCTCTACTGCTTCTCTAATTTTAAAAATTCAGAAACCACTGCTTCTAATCGTCTTTAAGGTGTTGAGACAAAAAAATAAAATTTTGTCTCAAGTTTGACCCCTATTAACTAAATAAAGATGAAGCGCATTTT
>NZ_JAAHHS010000702.1 GCF_010692395.1 Moorena sp. SIO3H5 | reverse complement strand
AAAAGCCTGGGTTTTGAGTTGCGTGACATATTCCTTGCATTTATCTTGGTTTTCTTTTTCCGGAAACCTTTTGTAAATATTTTTGATAACCACCTTTTTACAGGCCGCCTGGCTCGCTGTGATGGTTTTCGCCACATCATTAATGGTCCAATCCATCAGTTTTGCCGGTAATCCTAAACTGTCAGGAGATCTAAAACTCTTTATTTCCGGAATCGCTTTTTTCCAGTCGAGCCCCCAGTGGCTAATGCTTCCCAATTTGTTGTAAGACTCAGATCTGACAATACCCAATTTTTTCATTATAGACCACAACTCTGTCTCAACCGACACGGTCATACCCACTACTGGGACGATTTGAGTCGATATTTTTTTAGTTGCTCCTACTTTCTTGGGCATTGCTGCTGTCTGAATCCTATACTTTAATCTTACTCTAGTGCTATAGAATTGTCAATGTCGGTTTTATACCATTAAATACCGTATTATCCCTATTTAAGAGGGTCTGGTTGCGAGACTATAGCGACAGGGATGGCTGAAGTGTGCTGAAGGCTGGGATTGGTGTTCTACTCGAAAGACATTGGCATAGAGATTAGCCAGGATTTGTTTACCAGAAAGGCTTCGCTCTAGGTAGGGCAATGCGGGTTTGATATAAGGATAGACAACATTCCAGTAAAAGTTTGGGTAGTTCCGGCGCAAATCACCAGGATGACGATAGCCTAAAATCTGATTTTTCCCGATTTCTTCAAACTCGTAGAACAAGGCACTAATTTTTTGTAAGTAGCGGGGATCAGCCAGCTGACCAATCAAATCTGCTGCTCTGACTAAACCAGGATAGTTAACCGTGTCTTGATGATCCTGATCAGCAGGTACTGGGAAACGGGTTAATTCAATATTGTGCTTAATCTGCTCAGTATCAATCAGCAGGTGATTACCAAAGTGTTCGTCAATAAACTGCTTACCCCGGTCTACATGGTAGGGAGTCAGGCTGGCATCAGTGGAACCTGTAGGCAGAATAATCATACCATTGTCTATTCCTGTGGCATACAATCCTTGGTCTGGTTGGTCTTTCCGACAGATGCCTTTGATGTACCCAATGTCATGGCACAACAAAGAGATAATCACGTGTAACCAGTCTTCACAGGAGACACTTCTTTCGCAAATGTGCTTACCCCACAAGATTTCCTGTCCGACTAGGGTGACTAGGACGGTGTGTTCAATGTTGTGATAAAGAGCGTCACTATTAGCAATATTTTCCAGAGCCATGTGAGTAGCCCAAGTAATCAGCTCACAGTAGTCTGATTTAAGGTTGCCATAAGTGCTGTGGAAACCTGTCTCTAGGTTTTTAACACAGGTATCAATGATTATCTCTGTAGGATTAAACATCATGGTAGACATATCAGCAACTCCTGATTTAAATTTCAGCTGATCCCGACGGTCATATCCGGGGGATTTTAGGTTAGGGGTTAGGGGTTAGTAGTTAGTTAATTGGTCTGGCATTGCTTAATTATGCAATGATTTTAATAGTTTTTTGGAATGGGCATCAGGCGTGGAACGGGCATCTTTTAGGTGCGCTTTCCGCATCTAATTATTAAATTCGCCACGGGTCCCATCTGTGGAATGGGCATCTTGCCCGTTACAATTTCCAGGCAGAATGCCGACCCCACTGATATTAATTCCTTGATTCAGCCATGCCATTGGTCTGACTAACTACTAACGACATTTTGTTTGGCAGCTCTCAATCCCTATATATAGATCAACGCTAGATCAAAGTCATCAGCATTCGCCCTGAGGCACTTAGCTTTGTTAGGTTCGGCACAAGGGGCGAGGTATTAACCTTTCGTTTGTCAAGTTTTCACCCACTTCGGATCAGGTATCTACCAAGCTGATAGCTGATAGCTAAAAGCTGATCGCTTTATCAACACAACCCATCAAGCTCCCAATTTTGGGTAATACAAGTGCAACGGGGAGTGATATGATCTGACCAGTACTCAGTGCCATCAGACGCAGCGTTTTAGCTTGAGGGAAAAGGCAAAAGAGTACTGGTCAGATCATATCACTCCCCGTTGCACTTGTATTAC
>NZ_JAAHHS010000701.1 GCF_010692395.1 Moorena sp. SIO3H5 | reverse complement strand
GCTGGCCCGAATGTACCCCCCCGATACACGCCGCTCTTCCGATCTGTAAACCTTCGCGACTGAATTCAAACATTGGTACCAAGGGTCTAATCTCACCAGCGGTGGTGCCAGTCCAACGGTTGCAAGGCATGGGATTAAGCCAAGCCATGGCACGCACTTGCTGTTTGAGTTGTCCTAGAAAGGCTTTGGTCAATTCAATCCGCTGAGGGTTAAGTCCACCACGAGCAGCACCACCATCGCTAAACATCAAAACTACAGTCCACTGGACAGCAAGCTGGGAGAAAATCATGGTAGTGGATTCTGCTTCAAGCTGATCACGGTCGTGATAGAGGTAATCCACTGGACAATTGTGAAAATAGTAAATAGTGGTTTTACCCCAGCGTCCAGCTTGTAAGGCAGTTTCTGTTAGCCGATGGGATAGCCGATGAAAGGGTATCATTGAGCCACCTTGGTCGATTAAGAGTAATAGCTCCGTACGATTGACCCGAGGGGAGATAAATACCGGCTCTAGCAATAGACCTTGCCGTCCAATCTGGTTAACGGTTGCTTCGATGTCTAGTTCTGTCTTAGCTCCTTCCCTGACCAGACCCCGCAAGTAACGCCAGCTTTGTTTCATTTGCCTACGGGTAACGGGACAGTATCCTGTAGTGATCACAATGCGATCGCTAAACCCTGGCTTAGTCTTACGAGAACTCTGCCTTACTGTTTTCGCCATTTGTAATTCATCTACTCCCGGAATGATTCGTGGAGCTGGACGAGTATAATCTTGTATTGGTACTGGCTTAAACAGATTTTCTTGGCGGCGATTTCGATATTTACGAATGTTCCTCAAGACCCATAGAGTCAATAAAGATCCTCCACCTAGAGTTACGATAACTGGAAAATTATTAAAGAGAAATATCGTATTATTTTCACCATTATTTGGAAAAAAATTAGGGGCGTTAACGTTAACGTTAGTATTTGGGTTTTCTGGTTCTGGTTTGTCTAGTGTGATTGGTGCTTCTGGGTTTATCTGAGTTGGTGGTTTTGGAGTAATTAAATTCCCTATAATAATGCCAATTCCAATAAAAATTACTCCTCTTATCAACCAATAACTAACTTTTGGTGAATAGTTATTGTCCTGTGAATCACCTTCATCTGTGGTAAAATTATAGAAACTATATGAACCTTTACTAGTTGGAATAAATTCGTCAAAGTACTTATCAAAAATATGCTTTTCTTCTTGGGACTTCACCCATAAGGTACAGCACAATCGTGCCAACGCTTCCCGGTCTGGAATCCCAAAACCAGCCTGCAATGCCCGCAATAAGGCTTCATACTCACCGATTCCCAAAGGTAAGCCAGCATCTTGCAGTTTTTCAAACAACTCCATTAAGGGTAAGTCATTGACCTTCATAGCCTTTTTGAGTTTAGATAGCGCATATGGTCATTGACGCTTTTCAGCAATACACCAGGATAGGGGAGTTTTCCATCCAATTGTGCCAAAATTTCATCGGTGGGATGGCGGCGCAGTACCTTGAACCAATCAATTAATTCGCTAGTACTAACCTTTTTACCACTATTCCCTTTATCTGTTTCCATTTTCCGACGCAATTCCTGAAAGCGACTTACAGTCTTCTTCACTAGCGTCTCCGGTGATTTCGGAAAATGAGCATTAAGAATGTCAATTAACTGGTGATAAGGAAACTCAACATAATGAAATAAACAGCGGCGTAAGAAAGCATCGGGTAAATCTTTCTCGTCATTGCTAGTAATAAAAACAATTGGGGCTTGGTTGGCTATTACTTCTTCACCGGTTTCATCTACAGTAAATTGACGTTGATCAAGTTCCATTAATAAGTCGTTAGGAAAGTCAATATCCGCCTTATCAATTTCATCAATTAACACCACCGTCAGGGTTTCATCCCGAAATGCATTGCCTAACGGGCCCCAACGTACATAGGTCTCGGGATTACTAATACGGGGGATATCCTTTGGTTTAATCATGCCGGTTGCCGCTAACTGAGCATCCCGCAAACGAGCCACAGTATCATAGATGTAAA
>NZ_JAAHHS010000700.1 GCF_010692395.1 Moorena sp. SIO3H5 | reverse complement strand
TCCCAACATGGAACAAGTAAGCTGCATCACTTTTAAGGGTTAATCAGCATCGAAGCTGTAACCGCTTCACTTTCAAGGCTTCTATTGAGTTTCTAAGACTTGATTTCTATTGAGTTTCTAAGACTTGGACGGGATCTCCGTCTTTGAGGAAAGCAGCACCTTTGACTACAATGCGATCGCGCTGGGATAAACCACTATTGATTTCCACTTGCCCATTAGGGAGGAGTTCTCCCATGACCACTGGCTGTGCTTTAACAGTGTTATCTGCTTCGAGTCGATAAACGATCGCACTAGTGTCGGCTTGGGGCAATACTGCTTTGGATGGTATAGTTAAACCGGTAGTTGCTGAGGTGGTGATGGAGCCTCGTAAAAACATCCCTGGTCGCAAGCTCCCGGAATTGGGTAAATCTACTTTCACCAGAGCTTGACGAGACTGCTGATCAACTATCGGGTCAATTTCTCGTACTGTTCCAGAAAGGTTCAGGCTGCTATCTCCTCTAGAGGATATTTCTACTGGTTGCCCAATCTGGATTTGGGACAGTTGGGTTTCGGGTACCCTTAATAACAGTTCCAAACGCCCCTTTTCGATAATGGTAAAGAGTGTTTCTGACGAAGAGGTAATATCACCGACACGGGCATTTCTAGTGGCTACTTTGCCACTGACTGGTGCCACCACTTGGGTATCGTTCAGTTGCGCCATCACTAACTGGACTTGTGCCTTTTCTCTAGCCAGTTGAGCTTGGGCTTGAGCAATGACTTCTGGACGGGAACCTGCTAATCTTTGCTGGAGCTGCTGTTGCGCTTCTACTACAGCGGCTTCTAACTGGGCAATTTCTGGGGAGTTGGTGTTTCGTGCTTGCTCAAGGCGTTGTTGAGCTTCAGATAAATTCGCTTGAGCACTGAAATATTGACTTTCCACCTCATTATAGCGGTCTTGGGAAATGGCTCCCTCGGTAATCAATTTTTTCTGGCTCTCGAAGCGACGTTTCGCAAGACTCAACTGTGCTTCAGCCGATGCCACTCGGGCTTTGGCTTGGTCAATTTGTCTAGGTATACTGGCTTGAGCCTGTCTTAGACGAGCTTGGGCTTGGTCTAGACGAGCTCTAGCTTGGGCTTTTTCTTCTGAGCGTGTCCCTGCCTTCAGTTCTGCTAAACGGGCTTCAGCTTGGGCAACTGCTGCCTGAGCTTGAGCTAACTGTGCCTGAAGCACAGCATTATCTAGGCTTACCATTACAACTCCTGCCTTGACAAATTCCCCTTCTCTAACCAGTACCTGTTTAATCTGTAAACCCGTTGCTTGGGACTTAACCCTAATCTCCTCAAAAGCAGCAACACTACCAATAGCTTCTAGGGTGCGGTTAACTGTGGTGGTTTTTACCTCTGCCACCGTAACAGTTTGAGCAGGTACAGCAGAGGGGACAGCCGCAGGGGTTTCAGCAGAGGGGACAGCCGCAGGGGTTTCAGCAGAGGGGACAGCCGCAGGGGTTTGAACAGTTTCAGCAGGGGAATCGGTTTTTTGAACCTTTGGAGCTGTCCCGATCAATCGCATTCCTAGGAAGGTCAGCATAATTCCCATAGCCATGGCAATCACTAAACTACCTGCTCCTGATGTCAAGGAGTTTTGGGATTGACTAGTCTTAGATCTGGGCAATGATGAGGCTGAATCCTCCTGTTGGTGATTAGCTTGGTGTAATGGTTGCTGATCGGGCTGAGTGATAGTGCTAGAGCCATTCAGCTGAGATCTCTGTTGGTGATCTGGCTCAGTGATAGTGCCAGAGCCATTTAGCTGAGATCTCTGTTCATCTAAAGTGTTTCGGCTCATGGTTATTCCCCTCTTACTGGTAGTGTTGGGTATTTTTTTTAAAGAAAGATGATTTTTGATGGTTTTTCCTTAATATAACTTAAAAATTATTAACTTAAAAGTTATTAGGACCTGAGCTAAAACTGTCTATCCATGTTTTTTCTTAATCAAATTCAGATGTACAATTATTAATTGTCTGGTAATTAGTCACAGATTTAGCCCTCCCCGACATCCATATCAATCAAGCAGATCGTAAGAGTCACACCACTTAACTCCAGTAACCAAG
>NZ_JAAHHS010000070.1 GCF_010692395.1 Moorena sp. SIO3H5 | reverse complement strand
CTACCAACAGAGCTAAGGGTGAATGCGCACCAACAGAGGGAAGGCTCACTTCTCAATTTGACACAATCTTTACACACTCTTTACAGAATTTTGAGATGATCCAGTGCAACTAGCCGTTACTAATGGTAAAACCCAAATAGTGATGAACACATATCAAGAAACTACATATAGCATCTGTCAAAAGAGGTATATTTTTGAGTGTTCTGTGTTTATCCAAAATTTGTAAAGGACTAGGCTTACAGCAGGATTGTTCATGAGACTTTTGCTGGTAGAGGATGACAATGCTCTAGCTCTAACCTTGAGTAAAGTGTTGAGAGAGCAGAATTATATTGTAAATATTGCTGGAGATGGGGAAGAAGGTTGGGAGTATGCTCAAGCCTTTACCTATGACCTGATTGTGCTCGAAGTGGATTTACCCAAGCTCGATGGTATCAGCTTGTGTAAGCGACTACGGCAGGCAAGCTACGATAGAGGGATTTTGCTGTTACTTTCTCAAGCAGCTATTGCTGAGCAAGTCAAGCTTAATGCTGAGGCTGATGATTATATTGTTAAACCCTTTACAGCCAAGGATCTGTTGACTCGGATTAAGACATTACTGCGTCACCACAGTGTTTCTGGATTAAGGCTACTGGAATGGGGTGATGTTTGCCTAGACCCGAGTACCTGTGAAGTAACTTATAAAGGGCAACTGCTCCATCTCTCACCAAAGGAATACGGTCTTCTAGAACTATTCCTGAGCCATCCGCGCCGAGTATTTAGTCAGAGTATCATTCTTGAACATCTGTGGTCATTTGAAGACCCTCCTTCACCAGAAACAGTTAGGGCACATGTTAAGGGGTTAAGGCGCAAGCTCAAGAGTGTTGAAGCTGATGATGTGATTGAAACTGTCTATGGAATGGGCTATCGCCTCAAGAGCTTACCGAGGACCAAGAAAAAGAAACTCAAACCAACCCCAACAAGGTTTAATCAGCCTTGGGAGCGTTCTAAAGGAACCATGTGGCGTCAGTTTGCCACTGTAGAACAGGCGGTTAATGCTCTCGAAGCCGGACATCTTACTGAGGAGCTGCGAAAACAAGCCCAGCAGCAAGTCCACAAGCTCGTCAGAGCTTTAGATAAGTTTGGCTTAGTTGAAGGATCACGCCTAGCCCAAACTATTGAGAACTGGCTAAAGTTCGTCAATATAAGCACGACAAGGAACTCCGGTAAACAAAGATATCGGTCAAGACGCAGGAACTATGACAACCAAATAGAATTACCTAGTCCTCAATTACAGCAACTCAGTTCCCCAACTAATATTCAAAATCTGGCATCTTTGGTAGCACTTCTGTCTGAAGAACTGCAGCAACCTCCATCAGCTTCATCTGGTGATGTCAGTAGTGAGTTGGAGGATAATCCAACCATTACTGTCTTAAAAGAGTATGAACTAACCGAGGATAATAGATCAGACCCCCTGGCACCCGACCAATTACCAAAAAAGCTTCCCTTGATTTTAGTTATCGATGGAGACGTGCAACTGACACAACAGTTGGAAAGAGAAGCAGTGAATTGGGATATGCAAGTAAAAGTTGTCCTAGATCCCAGGGAAGCAAGAGTTGTCATGGATCAAGAAATACCTGATGTTGTGCTACTGGACTTGATGTTTCCCAATTATCCAGAGGTCGGAATCGCACTCCTAAAAGATTTCCAGAACCAATACCCTCAAATCCCAGTAATCGTTTCTACACAGCAAAATCGGTTTAGCGATCGCGTTGAGGTTGCTCGTCAGGGAGGACGAGCGTTTTTATCCAAACCCGTTACGCCAATACAGTTACTAGAAACCGTTGAAGATGTCTTAAATCAAGACAGACCTTCCACCGCCAAAGTCCTGGCAGTAGACGATGATCCCCTAGTGCTCGAAAGTATACGACACTTCCTACAACCTTTAGGAGTGCAGATTATTACCTTAGAAGAACCCGATCAATTTTGGGAACAGCTCGAAGCGACAGGACCTGATCTACTGATTTTGGATTTAGACATGCCCCAATTCAATGGGATTGAACTGTGCCAAGTTGTGCGCAATGATCGCATCTGGCATGGATTACCTATCCTATTGCTTTGTGAACACCAAGACTCTGAAACAATTCACCGCATTTATCAAGCTGGAGCTGATGACTATATCTTTAAACCGATAACGAAATCCGAGTTAGTCACCCGTGTTTTCCATCGTCTAGAGCGTACCAAACTGCTCCGTAGTTTAGGAGAAATTGACCAATTAACTGGTGTGGCTAATCGTCGTCAATCTACCATAGAATTCAAGCGATTACTGCACTTATCCCAACGCTACCATCAACCTCTTTGCTATGCCTTATTGGATTTAAACAACTTAAAGCAGGTGAATGAGGAATATGGTCATGTGATGGGAGATAGAATTCTGAAGCGGTTAGGACAAATCTTGCGGCAAAAGTTTCGGAGTCACGATATAGTTGCCCGCTGGGGAGGTAAGGAGTTCTTCATCGGGATGTATGGTCTCAATCGACAGGCTGGGGTCAGAAGGCTCCAAGAAATTTTGGAGACTGTTAGTGAAGAATTTGATGACTGTGATCTAGTGCAGGTAACATTTAGTGCTGGGGTGGCAGAGTACCCTAAGGATGGCACAGACATCGAAAGCCTCTATCGAGCCGCTGATGAGGCTATTGAGCGAGCCAAAGCCATTGGTCAAGATTGTGTATTGCCAGCTCAATCCCTAGCTGGAAACATCAGTCAGTTGTGATTTTTCAGTTGTGATTTTTCAGTAGGTGAGTAAAGCCTTCTGAGGGTTACACCAAGCTGATGCGTGATCCATTAAACCCAATTGCTACCAAGTAGAACCTGAAAAATCGAGCTGATAGATTCACATTTTATTCACAACTTACTCGATTATTTTACAATTGGGGATAATATAAAGATAGTTTAAAGATTATCGAGTCAAAGATATTGATCTTTCATTTGGAGTTAGGCTCAACAGTATAAAGCTTGAGAGTAGCCATCAAGCATAGGTCATTTTTAAGATCTCATTAGGGTGTAAAGCTTATTTAGTCGAATCCGACAATAGTTCAGCAAAGTGCGAAAGTGCAAACTTTCCGTTGACCGTAGGTCACGCTACGCGAACGGAATCGACGTTTATTGACCCAAGTCGCAAACCTTTGACCGTAGGTCACGCTACGCGAACGTTGCTTTGTTTCTAAGCGGAATATTGGGTGGGGAGTCAGCCAATGGTGGTTTTGCGGTGTGATCCCGCGCTTTAAAAAAGCGCGGGATCACACCGCACTAAGAGATTAATTGTTGTGGGCTGTCTGAAGGGGGCATCTAATCTCATAAATGCGCTTTCCGCATCTAATTATTAAATTCGCGCTTTGGTGCGCTTTCCGTGATGGCGAACGCGCCCCGCGTGACCTACGGTCAAGGGATTGCTCGCGGCCTTGGGTCGCACCTTTGAAAGATTTTGATCCAACCCTAGTAAGCAATTACTGATCAGAGTCTAACTAAAAAATCAAGCCTGACCAATAGGGTATAGAACAGGGTATACAAACGTTTATAGCCTATAAATGTGCTTTTCCCCGCGCCTGTTAAATATAAAATTTCTTGGAAAATTTATCTGCCCATAGCAATAATTTTGGTATTCCAGATCTTAAGGTAAAAGCGTTCTAGGAAAATTTTTTACCAGCCTTAACATCGCTAGTACCTGATTAGTTGATGGGTCATACCCCTCATAGTTCGATGGGTCTGACCTTTCGGAAACTGCTACCAATTATTGTTTCTCTCAAGAGAATTAATCAATTGATATGGGATTTAATTTCAAATTAACAAGCCATTCAGGTCAGAAGACCTTGACTTTGACTGTTAAAAACGATTTTCAGGTGTTTTTTTAACAAATCTTAATTTATTATAAATTAGTAATTTCCGCTAACCCTTTAGTATGAAGCCAATTAACAATTATGTCTGTTACAGGCCATTTAAGCGATATTTCCCTACCAGAAGTTTTTCAGTTTATCGCCCAGGGACAAAAAACTGGATTGCTAAGGTTGGTTCCCTTGCCAATAAACCAAGCCACCCCTAGGAGAACTCATTATATTTGGATGTATCAGGGTCACCTGGTGGCAGCTGCAGATCGGTTAGACAATCAAGGTTTGGTATCGCTGATTGTGAAACACTGCGCGGTTAGCGAACGGGTAATTGCTAAGTTAGCTCAGCTGTGTGCCATAGATAAACCTCTGGGTTTATGCCTGAAAACTCAGGGTGCTTTACAGGGTGAACAATTAAAACAGCTATTTCGAATGCAGATCTTACAGCATGTGTGTGCTTTGTTTCAGCTCCGAGATGGTCAGTTTAACTTTGAACAGAATGTACCCATACCAACACGAGAAATGACGGGTTTGAGTATGCCAACAAAAATAGCTATGTTGAAGGGATTGCGATCGCTCCGCAACTGGGAAGCTCTGGCAGATAAATTACCTGACCCGAATGGCGGTTTGGTCAGTATCAACGGTGGTCAACCTAAATACAGTTTGGATTCTATAGAGTGGCAAGTTTGGGAGTACACCAATGGCAATGTTTCTCTCAAGAGAATTGCAAGGCAACTGAGAGTACCAGTAGAAAAAGTTCAACAAGTTGCTTTTAGACTAATCACAATAGGTTTAGTAGAAGAAGTTCCATTATTGGTTAGCAAATTATGTAACATATCTACATTAAAATAACGGTAACGTGTGGTATTATTATACCTGATTAAACGGTATAAAAAATTAGGTAAATTACTAATTAAAGGTACTATTAATTATGGATTTAAACACAACTGTATTTCCTGATAGCGAGTTTTAGAGTTAGGTAAATTTTCAGCATTGCTCGCACTTTAGTTGATTGGTTAGTTAATATAACCGTTAATCCAAAGCTGCAAATCGTAATCAAACTAGTCTTGAATACTACAATTATTTATCCAGTGCTATCCCGCGCTTTTTAAAAGCTAAGCGTGAACGGGCACCAAGATTTGGCACTCATCTCGATAAGAAAAGAGTTGAGACTTAGAGGCAGGGTTTGACTCAAACACTATGTATCCAGCTTCTTCAGCTACGTTTCCAACTATTCAAAAGAACTTTCACTCATCAGGATCAAGCGAAGATTTATTTAATTCCAACTTAGCACTTTGTCGATTTGGCCAACCGCCAACCTTATAGTAATATGGCAAAACATCTTTGCTCCGATAAAAAAACAACCTCTGTATGGGATTGATGAGGAGCTGAGTGCTCAAAGGTTGCGTTCCTACCTGGAAAGCCCAGACCGATGGCTAAGCTACTTCTTATACAAGTCCTAAGGACTCTCGGCCTTAGTAAACCAAAGCCAACGCCCAGGGTGACACATGGGGCTGATCGCGGTTGAGCTAAAACTCGGATTGTGCCGCACAAACCATCTAAGACTATATAATTTATTGTCACTCATAGTTGACACTTTCAAGGTGCTCTCTTGGTTTTAATTACCCGACATGTCCCTTAATGGTTACCTAAGCGATTTATACTTGCCAGAACTTTTTCAGTTTCTAGAGAAAGGAAAGAAAACTGGTTGGCTCAGAATTACTGTCTTACCCAGAGTTTCTGGATACCGGCGACCAGTTCATCACTTTTGGGTGTATCAGGGTCGGATTGTGGCAGCAGCTAATCGATTGGACCATCAGGGTTTAATTGTCCTGATTGCTCAACATCAGTGGGTTAAACACAGTATAGTCACTACACTAGCTCAGTCATGTACTCCCAATCAGCCACTGGGTTTATACCTCCAAAGTCAAGGTATTTTACAAACTGCACAACTAAAATGGTTGTTTCAGATTCAAATACAACGGCAAGTGTGTCCTTTGTTTGAACTGAAAGATGGTCGATTTAAATTCGAGCAGAACGTGCCGATCCCAACCCTGGAAATGACCGGTTTAAGTATACCGGCAACAGAAGCAACATTGATCGGGTTAAGGGAACTGCAGCACTGGGAGGCTTTAGCTGAGCAATTGCCTGACCCTAATTGGGGTTTAGTCAGTACCATCTGCGATCCACCCCAATCCCATTATCGACTCAACGTTTTAGAATGCAAAGTGTGGAATTATACAACAGGCAAAGTTTCTCTCAAAGCGATCGCAAAGCAGCTGAAACTACCAGTAGCACAAGTAAGGCAGATTGCGTTTAGGCTAATCACAGTGGGTCTTGCACAAGCAAGACCTTTGTTGAAGGATACTTCTCATCAAAACTTAGACAAATCTAGACAAAACCCAATTCCTCTCCACAAACAAAAATATCCATTCATTAGCTTCCGCCGCAATTCATCCCACGTCCGAAAGCAGTAGCGTCGGCGTCGGATGAGCGCACAGGGCAGGGCAAACCAATCTTATTTTTGTACATGCTGGCTGGATGAGGATTTCAGCAGCGGTGCGACCCCGGTCGGGTTTCCCGACAAGGGTGAACGCCCACCAATAGAATCGAGTCCGGGTTTTTATAAATTGATGAAATCCTTACTGGATAAGGGTTTTGGAATTTAGATGGGGTTTGCCTCTGAAAGCATCATAAACTGACGTTTTGTGTAAGTTTTATCGAACAGTTCAAAGATAAATATCTTCTCCTTGCTCTGTGAAGCGAACATCTTTAATATTCAACTGAGAGTTAGCAGTAAGAGTTTTACGCAAACTACCGAAAAGGGCAAACTGCTCACAAGTGGAGAGGGAGACAAACTGCCGCTGGGAATCTGGTGATAGGCGTAAATCGACGGTAGCCACACCAGTATTGGCATTGACCTTCACGCGATATCCCGATACATTAAAGTCACTGGAGTTACCAGTCTCTAAAACTTTTCCTATAACTGTATTTACTGGATTTCCTACTGGTACAGCTACCTGTTGAGATACCAGAGACTGACACTGACTGTCAGCCCGATAGACATTAAGAATTACTCCGTTAGCTCGATTGCTATTATTATTACCTTGGCTGACTGTAGCCTTAAGCGCGACCTTACCAACCTTGGTTCCTGGTTGAGTTTCTTCCGTAGGTACAGTAATCTTAGGTAGGGTAGTATTAGAGGGTGCTACACCAGTGGTAGAGCTAGGTTCGGTGACTGGTTCAGCAGATAAATTCCCTACAGGAGTTTTCTGGGAACCAGGATTGTTATCACTCACCAAACCATAGCTACTGAAACCAACGACAATTGCTCCAATCGCAACAGGAGCTAGATAGTGTTGAAAACTTTTCATTTGGCTTCGCTCAAAACAATGCTTCTAGCTGTTGTCTAAAGCAACAGTTACATCAATCCATATTCAAGGTGAAGCGTGGTTGATCAGGATAAAATAGTTAAAAAATAGAAACTAGAAAATAAAAATTGAAATAATTTTCAGGCTTATATCCCAATTCTGGGGCATTAGGGCTATACATCAATTTAATCTGGGCATGTCCCGACACTCCCAACACTCTTAACACTCCTGACACTCCCGAGCTCCCCATCTGTATCTATAGTCCTACTTTGAAGAATTGGTATTAACTTTGGGGGAGGCGAAACCCAGCTACCCTGTTGTAATAGCCTTGCTATCCTAAAAGAAGTTCCCCCGTGGAGGACATCCCCGATTCAATCAACCATGACTAAACAACCAGCCCGAATCTGCATTCTCGGTGGAGGCTTTGGGGGTCTCTATACAGCCCTACGCTTAAGCCAGCTGCCTTGGGAAAAGCCCCAACAACCAGAAATTGTCTTGGTTGATCAAAATGATCGGTTCTTATTTTCACCGCTGTTGTATGAACTGATGACTACTGAACTACAAACCTGGGAAATTGCTCCACCCTATGAAGAATTGTTAGCAAACACAGGTGTACGGTTTACTCAGGCAGCGGTAGCAGGCATTGATGTAGAACAGCAGCAGGTACAGCTAGAGACTGGATCGGAATTTCAGTATGATCGCCTGGTGTTAGCCCTAGGTGGAGAAACCCCCCTAGAGCAGGTGCCTGGGGTGGCTGAGTATGCTATCCCGTTCCGCACTATTACTGATGCCTATCACCTGGAAGAACGCTTACGGATTTTGGAAGAATCCGATACAGATAAAATCAGGATCGCTATAGTTGGTGCAGGTTACTCTGGTGTAGAACTAGCTTGCCATCTAGCCGAACGGTTGGGAGAGCGCGGAAGGTTGCGGTTGATTGAACTCGGTGATGTGATTCTAAGAACATCAACGGACTTTAACCGAGAGGCAGCACGCAAAGCTTTGAATGAACAAAAGGTCTGGATTGATTTGGAAACCAGTGTTGAGTCCATTGGACCTGAAACCATTTCTCTGTTGTATAAAGGACAGGTGGATACTATCCCCGTAGATTTAGTGCTGTGGACAGTAGGCACAAGAGTGACACCAGTTGTGCGATCGCTTCCGCTCAAACAAAACCAGCGTGGTCAGCTGGTCACCAGCCAAAGGTTACAAGTGGTTGACCATCCCGAAATTTTTGCCCTAGGTGATCTAGCCGATTGCCGAGATGCTGATAATCAACCAGTTCCCAATACAGCTCAATCCGCTTTTCAGCAAGCTGATTATGTGGGTTGGAATGTCTGGGCTTCTTTAACTGGGCGTCCCCTGCTGCCCTTCCGTTACCAGCAGTTGGGAGAGATGATGACTTTGGGGAAAGACAATGCAACTCTTACTGGTTTAGGTGTGAAGCTGGATGGTCCTTTAGCCCACATAGTGCGGCGACTTGCCTATCTTTATCGGATGCCAACTATAGAGCACCAACTGAAAGTTGGCATGAACTGGATTACTCGACCATTAACTGATCTGCTGTCTGGAACATAAAGACATACATACAGGAAAATGGAAAATGGAAGAAATTAAATGAACAATTAAGCATTAACAATTAACCATTAACCATGGAAAAACCGCGAGTAATTTTTCTAGATGCTGTCGGGACACTATTTGGTGTTCAAGGGAGTGTAGGGGAAGTTTATAGTGCGATCGCTAATCAATTTGGGGTTACAGTACCTGCTTCAGCTTTAGACAAAGCCTTTGTCAAAGCCTTCGCCTCAGCAGAACCAGCGGTTTTTCCAGAAACAGATCCTGAAGAAATTCCCCAGCGAGAATTTGAATGGTGGTCGGTGATTGCCTCCCGCACCTTTGAACAAGTTGGTGTACTTGACCAGTTCACCGATTTCATTGATTTTTTTGACGAACTCTATGGCCACTTTGCCACTGCTCAACCTTGGTTCATTTATCCCGATGTTATCCCAGCTCTGAAAGCATGGCAGCATATTGGTATTGAGTTGGGTGTCGTATCAAATTTTGATTCCCGTCTTGATCTTGTCTTAAAAGCCCTAAAATTAGAAGAATTTTTCTCCTCCATCACAATTTCGACCCAAACTGGCTTTGCCAAGCCTGATCCACAGATTTTTGCTGCTGCTTTACAAAAACATCACTGTAGTGCTCAGGAGGCTTTTCATATTGGTGATAGTTTTCAACAAGACTATCAGGGTGCTCAGGCAGCTGGCTTGAGAGCATTTTTGATCAAGCGCAAACCAATGACTTAAGCATTACGCGATGCTCCTAGGTCGCCGCTACGCGAACGCACCAATTTTTTTCCACAACAGTTTCTGGTTAATAAGCGGTGCTCTGGTATTGTTTGGCTGCTTCTTTGAGCATATTGGCTGCTAACTGTGAATTCTTGGTTCTGGGTAAAGGGTAACCAGCAACTCACTTTCTTTAACTGCTAACTCATCCAACCGCTGATCTACCAGTAGTCGCTCAAAATAGGTATCAGCCAGTACCCAGTAAACACCATAGTGACGAGCCTCAGATGCCATCAAGCTACGATAAAATTTGGCTAAAGATGGATCACAACAGTGAGTTGCTAGTAATCCCAAACGTTCGTGAGAACGAGCCTCGATCAGTCCAGCAACTAGTAAAGAATCCAACAACCGTTCTGGTTCGTTTCGGCGAATCTGACCTTTCAATCCAGCTCCATAGGGTGGTGAAGAAAGGGGAGCTAAGGGAATGCTACGTCTTTCTAGCCACTGGTTAACTTGCTCGAAATGTTCTAGTTCCTCACGGGCAATGACCGTCAGCTGACGCACCAGTTTACTGTAGGATGGGTAGCGAAACATTAAATTCAGAGCTACTCCAGCCGCTTTACGTTCACAATGGGAATGGTCAAGTAAAATAACATCAAGGTTTGCAAGGGCTTGCTCGATCCAAGCCTGGCTAGTAGGTTGTTTGAGGGTATTAATCAAAGGCAGACCAGAAGAAGACACGGTTTTTGTTCAAATCAGAGTAGTTGGCTTGTTCATTGCAGATAGGCTTTGGTATTGCTAGGGGATGCTATTAATTTTAACTGAATCGTGTCAATCCCCGTATTGTTAAGGGGCAGGTGTAATCCCTTCAAAAACTGGGTTCAAGACCCACTTTTGTACCAACAAGTTGGGTGCCAAAGCCCTACTTCCCCGTAGCCAATCCGGGTAGTTCATGATAAATTTACATAGATACTACACATAGATACTTAGAAGACAAGTTAAACTAACTACTTGAGCCTATTCCTCAAACTATTACACTTAACGACTCTATTCAGGAATAGCAAATCTCTTAAAAGGAAGACCACTGTGGAAGAATCGGTGCATCAATCTATAAATGGGTATGAGGCTAATGGTATTAGGTATTAGGTACAACAAAAGCAGTTGATAGCCTCTGTGCTTGAGGAGGGCCGCTTCATAGGCTGGTCAGAACCCGCTTAGCCATTTAACCTAGAACTCTGATGCCTAAAGCCATTAACCTTAAATTTTATATGAAGGGGTCTACCTGATATTTAACGAAATTAGATTTGGATAAGTAAAGTAATGACCCACCGTCGTATTGTTATCGGTGACGTTCATGGTCACTATAATCCTCTTATGGCCTTATTGGATGCGATCGCACCCACTAGTGACGACACCGTTTATTTTCTCGGAGACTTGATTGATCGAGGACCGATGAGTTCTCAGGTTGTGGAATTTGTCAAGAAAAATGCTCACCCCTGTTTATTAGGTAATCATGAGCTGATGTTACTAGAAATTATCGGTAACAATTCAGTACCTAACTCAACACGACAAGCCTGGCTATATAGTGGTGGTGAAACTACTATCAACAGCTATGGTGGAAAAGTCTCGCAAGATCACCTTGATTGGATCAAAACACTACCAACCTACATTGATTTAGGAGATACCTGGCTAGTTCATGCCGGGGTTAATCCTCGCATGACCATTGAGGAGCAAACCGTTGAGCAATTTTGTTGGATTCGGGATGAATTTCACAGTATGCGTGAACCTTACTTTCTCGACAAGCTGATCATCACGGGTCACACCATGACTTTCACCTTACCAGGAGTGGCTCCCGGTACCATAGCCCAAGGTTGTGGTTGGCTAGATATAGACACTGGTGCTTATCATCCCAAAAGTGGTTGGATGACAGGTCTAGACATTACCAATAATCTTGTTTATCAAGTTAATGTCTTTCGGGGTGATGTTCGCCAATTCCCCTTGGAAGAAGCCGTGACCAAGATAGAACCTAGTAAAATATGCCGACGTCAAGTGTTGAGTACCTCGTGACGGTGATATAGGTTAACAAAAAGACTATTAAGCACGCGCTTTATGCTCTTGAGCTAGCTGTGCTTATCTGAGCACTCGCCCTCCACGACCTGTTGTCCTTTTGAGGGCAGCTTTTTTCTGGTTGCGGACTACACGAGTTTTGTTTTTGTAAGCCCGATTGTTTAATCCATCACCAACATAAGCACGATTTGAATCGATAGACTGCTCCAAGGAATCAATTCGGTCTGCTGTTGACGGATGAGTACTCAGAAACCCTGGAATAGAGCCTCTTTGCTTGAGGAGTTTTTTCATAAAGTCTACTGATCCTATCGGAGCATAGCCTGCTTGTTTTAAGTTGTTGATACCTAGTTCATCAGCTTCAAACTCATGCTGACGACTGTTGGGACGACGTAGTGCGAATTCCACGCCCAGATTAACCATCGTGTTGCTATCAACTCCAGCCGCTTCTGCTAAACCTCTAGCGATCGCGGCTTGCCTAATTTGCTGGATACTATGACGAGCTACAATATGACCAATCTCATGAGCTATCACACTTGCCAGTTGAGCTTCATTGTCTGCTGCTGCGATTAAACCCGTGTTAACATAAACAAATCCTCCCATAGTAGCAAAAGCATTAATATTAGCATCATCGACCACCTGGAATGTATAGTTAATATTTGGGCGTTCGCTGCTTTTAGCTAGTCGCTGACCAATTTGATCAACATACCGATTAATTTCCCGATTGCGATAGAGCTTAAATTGCTTGCTAACAAGTTGCTGATTAATTTGCTGACCAATTTGGACTTCCTGTTGATCAGACATATTAGATAACTGGATAATCTGAATACCACGCAATAGCAGCTCTAACCAGGGAACCCCTTGGGCAACCTGAGCTGTTCCCACCACCAGAGTCAGGGATAGAAGCATGCTGATTAACGGATACAACAAACGACGTCGATAACGGGAGTAAATCGATAATATATTGCTGAACATAGCAAAATTATGAATTATTAAATCGAAAAGAGATTATTTTAGCTATTATCCCTTGTTCCAGTGGAAAAAGGGTTTACAGCCATGGCTTGCTGTAGAGGAGCCTTGTCTTTAACATCATAAGTCAACTCTCTACTAGGAGTTGTCTACCATAATTACTGACCAGTAGCATTCCTCCTTATGGTTGAACCCCAAATAGGGTAATATGTTCCACAGACAAACCCGGTGTTCGTTACTCTCACTCACCACTTATGGATAACTTTAATTATAGGTATTATTTATGAGGTATTAGATACATCAAAAGCAGTTGATAGCCGACCTGCTTTAAGAGGAGCGCTTTCTAACTAGGTTAGAACCCCCTTAACCATTCAACCTAGAGCGAGCAAACCTTAAGGAGTTATCTTTACGCTATACAATTTTCACAAAAACACCTAACCAATTTTATGGCTATTGTAGATTCTAAAGGACGTTTGTTTGGCAAGGTGAGCATTATCGACTTCGGTGCTGCCTTGGTGATTTTGTTGGTAGTTGTAGGAATTTTCTTCTTTCCTGGTGAGTCTGGTTCCGTTGCCCAACTCAATAGCACCAAACCAGTAGAAGTAGATGTTATTGTCCGGGGGTTAAGCTTACTTGAACCAGATGTTTTGGTCAATCAGTTGGAGGAGACCAAGAAGACTAATATTGTTATTCGTAAGCAACCCTATGGTCAGGTTGACGTCAAATCCGTCAAAATTCTGCGTAGAAGTGTCCTGGTGCCACAACCAGATGGCTCTATCAAAGAACTACCAGATCCCAGACCTAGCTTTTATGGGATTAATATGTTACTCACCTTAGGTGGTAAAGCAACAATCACCAAAGATGGAGTAGTCCTGGGCAATAGCAAGATTAAAATTGGTACTCCGGTAGAGTTAGAAGGTAGAGATTATAACTTCAACGCCAGTGTGATTAATGTCAGAGTAAATTAATCATGAGTGATGGGGTGAATTGAACTAAGAATTGATGCCATACACCCCACCCTCGCGCACCCGCAAGGGAGCGATTGTCATCATTTCTTGACCTCACTTAGTATCAGCTTTTTCCACCGAAGCATCATTGATTCCCAGAGTAAGCCGTAGAGGTTTCCGGTAAGGATAGGCTCTAGCAACTTGCCGGTAAACGTCATAGTTAGTAGGTAGTGTAACTATCTGTGCTCCCTCTTTATAGGTGATATCGTATTTAACTGTACGCAACAGCTCTGGCTTGCTAGGCTTATGATGAAGTGGCTGACGCTGTTCTACCTCATCAATGGTTGGTTTTGGTGGGACAACTGGCCACCATAACCCCTTGTCATCAGGTCCTGTTACAGCACCTTCTGGTTTCTCACCATTGCGGTTAACTACGGACTTGGAAGCAAACTCCTCAACATCGGGATCTCTATCAGTTGTTGAATTAATAGAATACTCAACTCGCCAGGTTAAGGTGGTTAGTGCTGTAGCTTCATACTCAGTAATAATCACAGTGTTACAACTACTAAGCACTACTGCTACACAAAAGCCGATCAACATCAAGATAATCTGGCGACGCCGCAACATGCGATCAAGTAGGACATGGAAACTAGTCAAATTCACTCCACCCCATCCAAACTTACGACTAAATGCAATTTGCTCCGCTATACCCTATTGTGTACCAAATTCTCAAACCTGCCTTTCCCAATTGCTTGTGGTCAGGAGCAACGGATTCACCAGCGATCGCACTGACCTTCGATGATGGACCCCATCCACACTACACTCCCAAGTTACTGCAAGTCTTAGACCGCTACCAAGTCAGAGCAAGTTTTTTCTGGTTGGGCGTTTGCGTAAACCAATCCCCCAGTGTCGCCAGAGAGGTTTACCAACAAGGTCACTGGTTGGGACTCCATGGATATTACCATCAGTCTTTTCCCTTTCTAAAACGGGATGCCCTTAAGCAGAGTTTGCTCCTTACCCAAGACGCGATCGCTCAAGCTTGTCAGATTCAGCCAGACAAGCTAAAAGATGTTCGTCCCCCTAACGGATTATTTACACCCCGAACCTTGAATATACTGCACCAGTGGAACTATAGATCAGTAATGTGGAGTGTTGTCCCAGAAGACTGGAAACGTCCTGGTGTCAGTATAATCGTGGAGCGAGTGCTAAAGCAGGTTCAAAACGGTTCCCTGATCGTCTTACATGATGGTTATTATGGAGGACAAGATGTGGTTGAAACTACGGCTGAGTTAATTCCTCAGCTATTGCACCAAGGTTATAACTTTGTTAGTATTAACCAGCTATGGCAGGAAAATTAGTAGTGCATGTTAATTGACTTACGGTTTTCTCGCTGACTGCACCGTAAACTCCTAGAAAAATTGCATTGCTAGACGCTTCCGGTTTTCCATCTCCGGAACTCCTGTAGTGAACTACTCGGGTCCAATTACCTACTCTATATACTTCATATAGAGTACAGTATCGAGTTTGACGCTATATGTAGTGCTCAGCTAATCTGATAAATTTTAAAAAGAATGAGCAAAACGTAAAAATTAAAATTAGAAATTAAAATAATGATCAAGCACTAGCTCTATCAGACGAGGAGAGTTGCCTCCCCTACGCAATGTTGAGATCGTCTTTCTCTGGAGTATTTCCAATGCCCTGGTTCACCATTCTCTTGCGCAGAAATAGGGAATTAGGAGCTGGTTAAATGAACTTACTTGGCAGTACTTTCACAAGCGCGTCTTACTACATTGGCTAGGGTTGTGTGTTACAAGAGTAATGCAAAATAATCATTACCTAGACCCAGAGCTTGTCAATGGTTATCATACAGGACAAGTTAATTAACGTAGTGAAGTCCAACTGTCGGGTTTTATAGAACATTAGTACTAAAATAGTGACTATAATTCTAGACATAAGGGAAGTGGGTACTTATTGCTACACTTTCTCAAAGCTTTTGACCGGATAAATAAGCTAAATTTTTCTGATAAACACTAGAGCAAAATTTTGTAAATAAGGCTACAATCAAAAAGTCTTCCCAAAATTCAGTATTAACACTTAAATGGATAGTAGATTCACTGCAAGTTAAGTCCAAGGAAATAGAGTCGATCTAATTCCTACGGCTGAAGCGATTCGACCCACCATAGGGTGCAACAAACAAGGTTCTCACTGACTAAGCTATCTTAAGTAGATCAACGGACATCATCTACTGGTCTGAAACTGAAGGAGCATGAGGAAAAAACATGACCCAGGCAAATGAATTACTCGCAACAATCGCCCAACCTCAGAGCGATTTAGAAGTCTTGATTGAGGATGACGTGAACCGAGATGATTTGGTGGACGCTCAACCGGACGAGGAAAATACTAAGCCTGGTAAGGGGCGATCTAACCGTCGCCGAACCCAAAGCAAAAAGAAGCACTATACAGAAGATTCAATTCGCCTCTATTTGCAGGAAATTGGCAGGATTCGTCTACTCAGAGCTGATGAAGAAATTGAATTAGCCCGTAAAATTGCTGATTTGTTGGAATTAGAACGAGTGCGGGAGCGCTTGTCTGATGAGTTAGACCGGGAACCTGGAGATCGGGAATGGGCAACAGAGGTCGATATGGAGCTGCCAGCTTTCCGTTACCGCTTACACGTCGGTCGGCGGGCTAAGGAAAAAATGGTGCAGTCTAACCTCCGTTTGGTGGTTTCCATCGCCAAAAAATACATGAATCGAGGACTCTCATTCCAAGACTTGATTCAAGAAGGTTCTCTAGGTTTAATCCGGGCTGCGGAAAAATTTGACCACGAAAAAGGCTACAAGTTTTCCACCTATGCTACCTGGTGGATTCGTCAAGCTATTACTCGTGCCATTGCTGACCAGTCCCGGACTATCCGCTTACCTGTTCACCTTTATGAAACCATCTCGCGGATCAAGAAAACTACTAAACTCCTTTCTCAAGAAATGGGTCGCAAGCCCACAGAAGAGGAAATTGCAGATCGGATGGAAATGACCATCGAGAAGTTGCGATTCATTGCCAAATCAGCCCAACTTCCCATCTCCTTAGAAACCCCTATTGGTAAAGAAGAAGACTCCCGCTTGGGAGACTTTATTGAAGCCGATGGTGAAACCCCAGAAGATCAGGTTTCCAAAAATCTACTCCGGGAAGATCTAGAAAGTGTCCTTGATACCCTTAGTCCCCGAGAACGTGACGTACTGCGTCTACGCTATGGATTAGATGATGGACGGATGAAGACTTTGGAAGAAATTGGCCAAATCTTCAACGTGACGCGGGAACGGATTCGACAAATTGAAGCCAAAGCCCTTCGCAAACTACGCCATCCAAATCGCAATAGCATTCTCAAGGAATATATCCGATAGAAAACCCTGCTGCTTGATAGCAATCAGGGTTTTCTGTTATCGCTGCATCTACTGAGTGGGGAATAGGGAGTCATATTACGTCTGGTTAATCACATATAATACGGTTGTTACCATGTATGTTAATTGTCAATTGACCTATAACAATTTTTATTTAATTTTCAATTTTCAATTGGCTATCAACCAAACATGATAAGTATTCAAACAGACATCATATTACATTCCTTACCCCAATTCCTATCCAGAAATCAGTTCCGGTGCGCTTGACCTTTGAAGAATTAAATTACGGGGTCGCACCGTTTTGATGTTTTAGCTGACATTCCGTAGAACAAACTATGGAATCAGCTAAAAACACATAAGAAAGCTGGAGTTCTAATGTAGAACTCCAGCTATTTATTGAGATTGACAAATTTAACTAACTATTGGGAACTACATTAAGCCCAAAAAGTGTAATACACCTTGACCAGTAATATATTCTGTTACTAAAGCAGCGATGAAACCGATCATAGCTAGACGACCATTTAAGTTTTCTGCTTTAGAGGTGAAACCGAACTTGGCTTCGTTAGACTCTTGATTGGACATTGTTCTTTGCTCCGCGAATTTACTCTGTGTAGCCCGTTTATATTAAAAAATGTAACAAATTATTGGCTAAATGTCAATTATCTGCATAGCCAACCGGGATGAATTGTTTATAAAGTCTTAGGGCGTGTCATCAATGATGTAAACTTATGTGAAGAATAATTTCCTGTTTTCATAATGATCTCTCGTCGCGCATTTCTCAGCAGTCTGTTGGCTAGCTTTATCGTTTTACTGACTTGGATAAATTTTGCCAACCCTGCCCATGCTCTCGGTGGCAAACAACCTCCTCTCGATAAACCCGCACCCGAGTTCACCCTACCAACCAACACTGGTAAGGGTCAGGTGTCCCTCTCGGATTATCAAGGTAAGTGGGTGGTACTCTATTTCTATCCCAAAGACTTTACTAGTGGTTGCACCTTGGAAGCTCAGCGATTTCAGAAAGATTTGCCCAAATATACAGACAGAAATGTGCAGATCCTAGGGGTGAGCGTGGATGATGTCGATTCTCACGCCGAGTTTTGTGACTCAGAGGGTTTAAAGTTCCCACTTTTAGCTGACACCGATGGCTCTGTCAGCAAGGCTTATGGTTCTTGGTTAGGTATTATGTCCCTACGCCATACCTATATCATTGATCCAGAAGGCATTCTACGGAAAATATTCCTTGGTGTGAAGCCAGCAATTCATAGCACCGAAGTACTGGCTAGCCTGGATGAGTTAATTTCTACTCCTTGGTGGGTTGATTTGCTACCAATGATTAAGCTTTAACAAGATTTATGCCCTGAGGAGGTTTAATCTCTGGTCTAATATCTCTGGTCTAATATCTCTGGTCTAATATCTATAGATAGAGTTTAACCAAATCAACTCATTTCTAGATATAGCTCTACATATAGCTTGAGTGCCTAAGTCCTATTTAAGCTTCCTTAAAGGAGGCTACTGAAAGCAAGCTGAGTAGCGAAGCCGGATCATCAACAGTAGCGCTGGTTAGCTGAACATTGTCAATGATTAGTCCAGACTGAGTTTGATTACTCAATTCATTCACAACACCAAAGCCTAGGCTGTAGGTTCCAGGTGTAGTGAAGGTATGAGTAAATGTTTTAAATCCAGTTTGGTGGTAAAAGTTGTTCGGTGCTTGACTAAAAACTCCTAGGATGGGGTTAGCTAATTCATAGACAATTTGGGACTTGGGAGAACTAAGGCAAACGAAAGCGAAGTCGGCAACAATAGCCTCATCTCCCACGTCTTCATTGGTGAGAAAATTCCAATCAAAGCTTAAGGTATCACCAAGACCAGGGGTAATAATTTGTTGGATAGCAGCACCTCTGACTACCTTGCTAGAAGTACCACATATGCCAACGGTGTCTAAAATTTTCTGGGCAATACAATCGAGAGTTCCTGTGGACAGGTATAAAAACTCTTCCAGTTTAGAGACTGATGGGGCTTTTGGCTGACCTGTTCTGGTGACTTCGGTATTGCTAGTTCTGAGTAAAAGTTGCTTTTCTCCCTCTGTTGGAGTAATGCCAAAACTGGCTCTTTTGATCCCACCTGGTCCTAGCTTTTGCCACCCTTTGAGTCCTTCTTCAAAGCCACCATTAACTAGTTTAACTGGTTGCTCAGCACTAGAAAAACTAGACGAATCAACCAGATAGTTAATTTCTTTTCTTAAGGTGGACTGTTTTGGCATTTGAGACGTGGACATAAAATTAATTTTTCTAGAACGCTAAAAGTTGAAACGACGATGATTCCAGAAAAATCAGAGGCAATCTTAACTTTTGACATGAGCACCAACCGTATTAACACCCTGATTAATCTGATCAGTTTGATGATCGTCTAATGAATCATCAACGTATTGTGTAAATTTTTACACGGTTGTTTCATGAAAAGTCAATGTATCTAGGTGATCTTTACAAACTATTTATATTTGGATATTTATTCATTAAGTTTCCGAGAAGAAACGATTAACTATAACCTTGACAAATTCGGGTTTTTATCCCTCCGTAAGCTAATCTCCAATATGAAGATTTTGGAAAGGGGTCTGTTCAAGTCAGCTTAATTACTTACTATTCCGAAATCAGAGCAAAAGGAATAGCAAAGATTGGTCAGTTTTTTGACTTTTATTATTTATTTTTTCTATTTGAGGTTTCGTTGAAGTTCCTTCAATATTTTATACATTTCTGGAAGCCGATTGTAGATAGCAGATATTTTTAGCCAAAGTTTGTTGGAAATAGCAGGATAGCCAGACACTACACTTCCGGGTTCTACATCTTTGTGGATTCCGGATTTAGCGGTCACAATTGCTCCATCCCCAACTTTCACTTGATTCGCAATTCCTACCTGACCTGCCAGCAGCACTTGATTACCCACTTTAACTCCTCCAGATAATCCGACTTGGGCTGCCAAGGCACAGTTTTGTCCCACCTCGGAGCCGTGACCAATATGTACCAAATTATCTAATTTAGTGTTGCGTCCAATCCGAGTTTCCCCAACCGCTGGACGGTCAATAGTGCTGTTACAGCCAACTTCCACCCCATCTTCTAAGACCGTGTAGCCAGACTGTTGCATTTTATACCACCCTTGGGGGGTTGGCACAAAGCCAAACCCTTCACCACCAATGACTGCACCACTATGAATTACACAATCGTTACCAATGCGGCTCCGTTCATGAATAGTGCAGTTGGCATGTAGAACAGTGCGATCGCCTATTTCCACTTCAGGATATAATACTACATTAGGATGGATAAAAACCTGATTCCCAATCTTTACCCCTGCTGAAATTATGACGTTGGGTCCAATATACACATCTGTTCCTAACTGAGCATCTGGGTCAATCACTGCACTGGGGTGGATGACTGGTGCTGGTTGAAAGGGTTGATAGAAACATGCGATCGCATGAGCAAATAGTAATCTCGGTTCAGATGTCCCTACCCAAGCTATACCTCTTTCTGTCGCTTTTTCCTGTAATGCTTCATCCAGAGACAAAATTAAGGCACTCGCCTGGGTTTTTTCTACCATGTGGGCAAACTTGGGTCCCTCAATATAACTGAGAGTGCCTGGGGTGGCTGCATCGATGGGAGCAACTCCAGTAATTTCAGGGTTAAGCTCTGTAGCGCTATTCAGGCTATGGCACAAAGACCCTGTACTACCCAGGTGTTCTATTAAAAGACTAAATTTCATGGCTCAGCAATGGGTGGGTGTGGAATTTCACATCTGGAATGATAGGATAAATTGGTGACTAACCGCCATTGCTCCGCGAGTTAGTTAGATGGGATTCACAATGCCTTAGTTAGATTGGGTTTTCCTGGGGATTAACTTATTCCATGACTCCCATTGCCCTTGGATGATTGAGTCATTAGTCTACAAGTTGCTTAGTTCCATCTATAGATGGAACTAATTAAGACCTCGAAAGTTTAATGACTAACGACTAATCAATCATGTCTGGTGGTACTATGGTAAACTTGATAAAACTTTTGGGGTTTCCTGTAAATGTGGTACACCATCAGACTGTTGAGGATCTGGTGGACTAATATAGACTAGTAAGTTGAGCAATATTGTAATAGTAAGCGCCTGAAAAACTTTCTTAAACACGAGCCACACTCCTCATTCCTAATATTTAGTCTTGGTGAAACAATCGGAAACGATGCTAGTTAACTGAGATACGAACTTTCTAAAAATTGATACACCCGTGAAGGTAATTAACTCTACCAGTTTATTTAAGCAACCATATAAGTGCCAAGTTATATGTTCCGCCTTAGTGACTGGCACAGTGCAAAGGGTTGATCCTAAATCATTCTGTGTAATTTAATAGATTAGGGGTAGCCGAGATTAGAACCAAAGCAAGAGTTTGCTAGTCGCTACAATGTAAAGGAAAACCAATCTACTAGCCACCTTAAGTCAGCACCCCACTCTTGCCTAGACAGGACTCCCTAGCCTAGTCATGCAACATAGCTGATCAGCTTAAGACCTCTGAAGTCTAGGTTATCGGCAAGGGTGAAAGTTACTACCTTAGGATGGAATGCCAGTCCGAAGCTGATTAACCAGATCGTTAAACAGTCCTACAAGGGGTAAGACAGTGCCATTCTTTATTCTGACAGGATAGTACCTACTGATAACAAGCCGCGAGGCAAACATGAGGTTCTGCTTCGATAGGCTTTTGAGGCTGTTAACAGGAACGGGTATGAACTGCATCTGTTCTCCCCACATTGATCCAAGACGGTTTTAACCGCCCTTTTCCTTTGTTTTTCCTCCCCAGTCGCCCATACACGGGGTTTGCAAATTTCACGCTTATTTTTTATGATTCCTACAGTTATCGAGCAATCCGGTCGTGGCGAACGTGCCTTTGATATTTACTCTCGTTTGTTGCGAGAGCGCATTGTATTCCTCGGACAACAGGTTGATTCTGACTTAGCTAACTTAGTGGTTGCCCAATTACTCTTTCTAGAAGCCGATGACCAGGAAAAAGATATTTACCTGTACATCAACTCTCCTGGCGGTTCAGTCACTGCGGGCATGGGCATTTTCGATACGATGAATCAAGTTGCTCCGGACGTATGCACTATCTGTGTTGGACTAGCAGCTAGTATGGGGGCTTTCTTACTCAGTGCTGGTGCTAAGGGTAAACGCATGAGCTTGCCTCACTCCCGGATTATGATTCATCAGCCACTGGGAGGAGCACAGGGACAGGCAAGCGATATAGAAATCCAAGCAAAAGAAATCCTGTACCACAAGCAGCAGCTAAACAATTATTTAGCAGAACATACCGGTCAGCCACTGGAAAAGATTCAGGAGGATACCGAGCGGGATTTCTTTATGTCAGCGACTGAGGCTAAGGACTATGGTTTAATCGACCAGGTCATTGAGCGACGTCCCATAGCAACCCCTCTCCCAACAAACTAAGGTCTTATTGAACTCTCCACGCTTTGAAAAACGTAGATTCTAAGCGGATGTCGTTACGCGGGTTAAAACCGCGCTCCACGACGCTTAACGATAGGATCTAGATAGTGAATCCAGTTTGTACCGTTGTGGCAGGTTCAAGGCTGCCCTACTGACCTCGGCTAGGGGAAACCCTAGCTGTGTCACTACTTTTCTTAAAATGTTGCCAGCTCCGTTGCAGTCGGCATTTATTAATTCGCCTTTTGCCGACCGATAAAGTCCACGCTTCACTCGCTTTCCGCTTACTGTCCACCCCTGCGCTTTGGCGCACGCTACGCGAACAGGTTTCGCGCCGAGCACAGGTAGAAAGTCACGATCTAAAAAGCTAGCTTTGCTGGTGTAGCTTTCTTCGGTTTCGACAAATTTAATTCCGTATTCAACGCACAATTGTTCAATCCGGTTTTTCAATTTGGCGGTAGGAATCTGAACAAACTGCTGATTATTCTTTTTGCCAATATTTATGCTGTCTTTATTTCGCTTGTTCCAGCCAAATACTACTGTGCTAATCTGATTGATTTGACACCAATTAATAATGAATCTAGCAACCTTGTTCACGTTGTCACGCATTTGTCGATTGCGCCTCTCAGTCAAAGAAGCTAATTTCTCATCCCAATAGTCTTGAGATTTTCCTTTTTTGATTGCAGCTACACGCTTGTTGTACCACTGGTTCTGCGATTTAACTTTTCTGCCATCTATAATGAATGACTTCCCCACATTAGAGACGCAGGTTAACCAGTTATTGAGACCTGGATCGATGCCTAAAACATTGCTCGTTGGTGCTACTGGATCAGGGCTTGGTCTCTCATATAAAAACTCCAAATAAAAACAGCCATTCCTAGGGACAAACCGATATTCTTTGATTGATTTGAAATCGATATTGGATGGCATTGACAGTAAAAAATGGTCAATCCCAAACCAAGCTTTAATCTGCTTCCCTAAAGTAAATTTGAGTTTACCTTTCACTAGTTTCACCCACCGAGCGGGATAACTAACTACAGCTAGACCTCCCTTATTGCGGTACTTTGGGACTCTAGGCTTGTCAGTCAATTGCCCTTTGTCGTACAGCTTCTTGAGAGCCTTGTAAGACTTGAAGGACTCAACAATTCCGTGTAATGTCTGTTGGGCACAGGCAGACCTCATTGCCTTAAAGTGGACATTAGTTTTCATTATTTTGTCCAACTCTGCCTTATTGAGGTATTTGCCAGCCTTAAACAACATTTGACGGCAATAATATAGCCCACAATTGGTGAGCTTGTTGGCTTCTGAGCAGATAAACTCTATGAACGCTTTTTTTTCAGGTTTTGTAGTTATTAAATGTTGCTGGCAGCCATACATTTTGTATCGTTTTTTTACTGTATTATATTAATAATATAACCTGTAAATTAAGGTGTCAAGCGAATGCCATAAAAAACTAATAAAAAAGTGGGAAGACCAAGTTTACATGGCGTACGAAAGAAATCGTATAGTGTCATGACAACAGAGACAGCCTGGAATGGATTAAAAGAGATGGCCAAAGATTCTTGATTAAGCCTTTCTGAATTCTTAGAGACTTTAGGTAGAACCAGGCAACTTCCATAACACGAGAGCCGTATGGGAATCCCGGCGCGCTCCCCGGCCACTCAATAAATTAAGTGGCTAACTCTCGCTTGATGTTTCTCTGTTTGGGAAGATGCTAAAGCGATCGCCTTTGGCGGAAGCTTTGCTTCATCGCTAACCAGCTTCCGACTATTGCTGAAGTGGCTCTGGAAATTAACAATAAGCAGTTAATCACAGGAGTTAAGCCATTACTTTCCATAAACCACTATATATAGTGGTTTATGGAAAGTAACAATAAAATCAATCACCACAAGGTAACTTCAGCTATAGGAAATCAAAACGGATATCGGATTTCCTAGTTAGCGTGAGGTAGATCTAGATTTTTTTCCTGATCTTGATTGAGACTTTAGCTTATATCGAAATCGAATCATATAAAAAATTAATCTTAATAGCTACTTGACTATTAATTATCAAATCAATTATCTCTGGTGAGAGAACTTTCATGCCATTGCCCCAGAACCAAGTTGGATAAGGTGGTCAAGAGTAAAAAAATCAAGATACCTAGACTACTAATCATAAACAAAGCAGCAAACATCCGGGGAATTTCGAGATTGTAGCCAGCAATTAGCATTTGATAAGCAATTCCTGAATTAGCACCGCCTGTACCGGCAACAAACTCAGCTACTATTGCTCCGATTAAGGCTAATCCACCACTGATACGTAATGCAGCTAAAAAATAGGGTAAAGCACTTGGTAATCGCAGATACAGCATTGTCTGCCAGCGAGATGCTTTGTAAAGCCGGAACAGGTCACTTAAGTTGGAATCGATACTATTTAAACCAAAAGTCGTATTAGAAATAATTGGGAAGAATGCTACAATCCAAGCACAAATTACCAAAGCAGCAAAGGTATTGTTACTCAGCCAAATAATAATTAAAGGCGCGATCGCAGCAATAGGCATTGTTTGCAGAACTACTGCATAGGGATATAAGCTTTTTTCAATCCACTTACTCTGAGCCATTAACATGGCAATTAGCAATCCTGAAACTGCTGCTATTATAAAAGCAGCTACTGTTATTTTTATGGTGATCAGCAATGGCTGAAATAAACTGTTCCAGTCCCTAATTAATACCTTGATAATCAGCAAAGGACCTGGTAATATATATGACGGCGTGCTAGTCACTCGAACAGAGATATCCCACACCATCAAAACCAGGATTCCCACTGCCACAGGGGCTATAATATCGATAGATAGCAAACGTTTAAATTTTAGCTTTGGCAGAACGAAGGCTTTGTTTTTTGTCATAAAATTATTAGATAGCGTTTAATATAGCTGTAAAATTATAGCTGTAAAATTTATAGTCATATTTTTGATAATCATAATTTATCAGTTATGTCTAAATAATAATTTAGAAAATCTCACTCATAATTCATCCCTTTTGACAACTGCTCAGCCACCTTCTGACAATATTTGGTATAAACTAAGGATGTACGAAACTGTTGGTTACGTGGTGATGGTTCATCAATAGTTATATCTGCCACTACTCGACCTGGACGAGCCGCCATTACTACCACCCGATTGGATAGATATACGGCTTCATAAATATTGTGAGTTACAAAAACGACAGTCCAGTGTTTTTTACTCCACAAATCAAGTAACTCCAGGTTAAGCTTAGTACGAGTGATATCATCCAAGGCTCCAAACGGCTCATCCATCAGCAATACCTTGGGAGAAGTAACAAGAGCTCTGGCAATAGAGACTCGCATTTTCATGCCACCGGAGAGTTGACGGGGATAGGATTGGGCAAAATTTTCCAGTCCAACTAATTGGAGCGCTTCTTTAATAGCATTATCAGCAACTTGTTTAGATACCCTAGCCAATTTAAGAGGCAAACGAACATTTCCCATTACCGTTGCCCAAGGCATTAGAGCTGCTTCTTGGAAGACAAAAGCTATCTCATTTTGGTGGGTGCGATCGCTCCATTCTATGTTTCCCGAACTCATAGTGCTTAGTCCAGCAATGATGCGTAGCAGGGTACTCTTACCACATCCCGATGGTCCAACCAGACTGATGAATTCAGACTTATTGATGTTCAGATTTAGATCTTTTATGGCTACAGTACCATTGTCAAAAGTTTTATTGACATCGGTAAGAGAAATAGCTGGTGTTTGGTTCATCTATTGTCAGTTATTAGCAATAGACTTCTTGCTGGGGGGGCGACAAGCGCCCTGTAACCCTTGATATATCTTAAATTGAGCGAATTATGGTAAAAAAAGATAGGTCATAACTTGTCAATACGACCTATCAATTGAAAATGGTACCAGAATTATATCAA
>NZ_JAAHHS010000007.1 GCF_010692395.1 Moorena sp. SIO3H5 | reverse complement strand
TAACTACAAAGGTGCGCCCACAGATGGTAGTGCTTGGGTTGATAATAATGAAGTGGAAAATTTTAATACTGAAAATCAGTCATATTCAGCCAAAAATGATGAAAAAAGTCCATATTCAGTGCTGCGGGGCGGCTCCTGGCTCGGCGATCCTGATTACTGCCGTTCTGCGTTTCGCAGCTTCGACATTACGCGCGAGGACCGCGACTTCAATAGTGGTTTTCGTTTAGTGTGCGTGTCCGGGAGAACTGGATGAAGTCAGAAGTCAGAAGTTTTAAGTTTGAAGAAATAATTTGAGTTATCAACAATTTTAAATTCAGGATAGAACAAAGAAGTTTGCGGTTAGGATAGTCAAAGCTTGCATTTGGTTAGAAGAAGAATCTAAAGTTCCTAGAACGTTAGCAAATCAGTTATTAAGGTCAGGAACTTCTATCGGAGCTAATTGAAGTCAGAAGTTTGAAGTTTGAAGTTTGAAGTTTGAAGTTTGAAGTTTGAAGTTTGAAGTTTGAAGTTTGAAGTTTGAAGTTTGAAGAAATAATTTGAGTTATCAACAAGTTTCAATTCAGGACAGAACAAAAAAGTTTGCGGTTAGAATAGTCAAAGCTTGCATTTGGTTAGAAGAAGAATCTAAAGTTCCTAGAACGTTAGCAAATCAGTTATTAAGATCAGGAACTTCTATCGGAGCGAATTGTAGTGAAGCTCAGTCAGCCCAATCCCGCAGAGATTTTATCAGTAAATATGAAATTGCTCTCAAGGAAGCAAGAGAAACAAAATATTGGTTAGAGGTTCTAATAGAAGCTGAACTGGTTTCATTAGAAAAGTTCAAAGGACTAATCCAAGAAACTGAAGAAATTATTAAAATTTTAGTCACTACCGTCAAAAAACTCAAAGAATAGACTTCAAAATTCCAACTTCTGACTTCTGACTTCAAACTTCTGACTTCTGACTTAATAAAAACTTCTGACTTCAAATCCCGATTTACTCCTGTTCATCATCATCCGGTAATTTTTCCATCTCCTGAGCAATTAGCATCTGAAAGTCTTCTCCGCAATGAACATTTAAATGAATTGCAGCAGCCAGCAATTCTGCCAAAATCTCAGCTTGTTGTCTAGCACTGAGGTGAGGTGACTGAAGCTGATAGATTAAAGCGGTAACGGTTTGGCATTCTGATCCTAACTCTGTAATTAATGTTTTGAGAGTATTGCTAGTAATAGGAAGGAAGCGATCGCGAAACATATAACTTATATCATGTTCGGTTGAACAGTTATAAATATTAGGTAATAGGGAACAGGGAACAGGGAACAGGGAACAGGGAACAGGGGATGGAGAATACCTACTAGAATACCTACTAGAATAAAGCTATAGCAATTCTCTATGCCATGATGTACAAAGGGATCCCCCTAAATCCCCCTTATCAAGGGGGACTTTGAGCTTGAAAAGCGTACCTCATAAATCCTATAAACGCTATATATTTTTTTATAACTGATTATCTGAATTTGATATTAGATATTGCACCAGTACAAAAAAAATTAATAACTGACAGAGTCAAATATTATCACTATTCCCGATTCCCGATTCCCGATTCCCGATTCCCTGTTCCCTGTTCCCTGTTCCCTGTTCCCTTTCTTTAATACAAATAAAAAAGCGCCCCCCAAACGGAGAGCGCTTTTTTCAAACTCAGCCAATTAAGCCAAATTTAGATTAGCCGTTGATAACTGGAGCAGTTAAAGCAACAGGAGTAACTTCACCAGCAGCTAGATCTAGAGGGAAGTTGTGAGCGTTACGCTCGTGCATTACCTCGAAACCTAGGTTAGCGCGGTTTAGTACATCAGCCCAAGTGTTGATTACATGACCTTGAGAGTCAATAACACTTTGGTTGAAGTTGAAGCCATTTAGGTTGAACGCCATGGTGCTGATGCCCAGAGCGGTAAACCAGATGCCTACTACAGGCCAAGCACCCAAGAAGAAGTGCAAGGAACGGCTGTTGTTGAAGGACGCATATTGGAAGATCAAACGACCGAAGTAGCCGTGAGCTGCAACGATGTTGTAAGTTTCTTCCTCTTGTCCGAACTTGTAACCATAGTTCTGAGACTCGGTTTCGGTGGTCTCACGCACTAAGGAGGAGGTCACCAAAGAACCGTGCATAGCACTAAACAGTGAACCGCCGAATACGCCAGCTACACCCAGCATGTGGAAGGGGTGCATAAGAATGTTGTGCTCAGCTTGGAACACGAACATGAAGTTGAAGGTACCGCTGATTCCCAAAGGCATACCATCGGAGAAGGAACCTTGTCCAATGGGGTAGATTAGGAACACAGAAGTAGCAGCAGCCAAGGGAGCGCTGTAAGCAACGCAGATCCAAGGACGCATGCCTAGACGGTAGCTCAGCTCCCACTGACGACCCATGTAGGTGAAGATACCAACAAGGAAGTGGAAGATGATTAGCTGGTAAGGACCACCATTGTAGAGCCACTCATCTAAGGAAGCTGCTTCCCAGATTGGGTAGAAGTGCAAACCAATGGCGTTAGAAGAAGGAACAACAGCACCAGAGATGATGTTGTTGCCATAAATCAAGGAGCCAGCAACGGGCTCACGGATGCCATCGATGTCCACAGGAGGAGCAGCGACGAAGGCGATGATGAAGCAGATGGTAGCGGTTAGCAATGTGGGGATCATCAGTACACCGAACCAGCCTACATATAGGCGGTTGTTGGTGGAAGTGATCCAATCGCAGAACCGGTCCCACACGTTAGCGTTACGCTGATTTAATGTGGTAGTCATGTTCGGATGATTGCGTTTATTAGATTATCTAGGTTCAGAAGGCTTGTTTTGCCTGTCTGTATTTATCCTAATACAATCCTGAAGATAAATACATTTTCGAGGTTTAATCGTAACTTTATTTAAAACTAGTTAACTGTACTTAATAAAACCTATGCGATCGCTTTCCTCAATGATTACTGATAGCTAACAAAATTGTAATGAATCCGAGGGATGAATGTGAGGGATGAATACTATGCTGAGCAAGGCTTAGGGCACTATATGTGCAGCTTGGTTAATCCCTTTGAACCACTGCTATTTTAGCTTAACATTGCTTAACAAAATATGAGTAATTGCTTTTGTCAATCCTTACTGATATCTCGGACAATTTTGATTAATTCTAGGGATTAGTCCTAGCTTGGGGAGTGCCTAGCAAGGCTATGACAGGGTTATAAATCTGTCTGAATTGACTGCTATTTTAGCTTAACATTACTTAATAAAAAAAGTGCGATCGCTTTATTAACGCTTGGAACTGGCATCTTGCGTGGAACTGGCATCTTGCGTAGAACTGGCATCTTGGGTAGAACTGGCATCTTGCCAGTTTCAATATATTTCCGCGCGGGCATCTTGGGTAGAACTGGCATCTTGGGTAGAACTGGCATCTTGCCAGTTTCCTCCTTATTTCCGCGCGGGCAGGATGCCCACTCTACTGCTATCCATTACTTGGCTGACTCAACGCCAGAATCGTAGGGTTTGCAGTTCCTACCAAAGCTATGACAAGCTTGATGATCTGTCTGATGCACTGCCCACCGTCATACTTAATTGCTAGCCGGGAAAATGAAACGGGCAAGATGCCCGTTCCACGAATATGCAGATTCCAGCAACATGACGGTTCCACAACAATGCCTGTTCCAGCAAACTAGCAGCTTGTCATCCGGTCAGTCTTGATTCAGCGCCATGGCACCTAAAGTCCAGTTTTGATATCGCCTTGTCCATGGCTAGATTCAAAAATTGGTCTACTGATGTATACAGCCATGACACACAGGAATTGCTCTGATCACCGATTTTCTGAAATCCTATCGCCATTGACAGCTCTTGATAACTGGGATGGATGGTCATGGCGTATAAATCCCAAAGGTTCGGAAAATCAGCTTTCATACCCACTAGGGTTTGCTGCACATCCTCCAGGAATCGACAGACATTCTGGTGAGTTATATAAGGAGTATCAATCATCCAACTCCTGACTAAGACCGAAGTACAATCGGGATTTCCGGGGATAGCCATTTTTAGGGGGTCGATAGTGGAGGTGGAACTCAAATAAAGACTATTGCTAGCAGGAAGGAAGAATTTTTCCTCAGACTCACTGGCGGTGGGATAGAGCATATAGAATCCAACGGCAGCAGAGGTATCACAGCGACGTAGCACTCGCATACTACTGGGATACTGATGTGCCCAGCTCCGTAGCAACTTGGTAATTTTGAAGGGAATATAATTGGTTGTATTACTCATCCAGTTGTAGTTGCGAGCCAAGAAATTAGCCACGATCACAGCATCAGTGCGGGGGTTAAAGCCATCAACTTGGAACTGTATGGCCTCAGCTAATGGGTTAGATGATGTTAAATGAGTAACAGGGCGAATTTTGATACAAATCGTATTGCCATCAAACAGTTTCTCAATTAATCCGAGATCCACTAGGATATCAATCATCATCCCAGCAGCGCGATCGCTTCCTCGGTCTTTGTTAGCATAAAAGAGTTCTGCCGCTTCTCGATGAGTACATGGGACAAACCCTTTCGGTATGGTCAATTGGCTAAGGGGTTTTCTTAAGCGACCATTCAAGTCCTGTTGCTTGAGGAGTAGATAAGCCCACAATCGCACGAAATACTCTGCCCGACAGCGAGTTAAACCGACCCGTCGTGGGGTGATCAGTTTATATATATAGTTGTCTTGTAACTCATCGGGAAACCACTCATCGATAAATGCTGGATTCATTGCTCATGGATCGTGTAATAGAGTGACAAAATTGTGGCAAGGTAGTTTCATGACTTGGCTTAGCTAGCCCATTCACAATTTCTACACATTGCCGTGATCTAATGGTATTTATTGAGACATAGATATATAGAGCAACACCCCTAAACAGTAGAATTTCGGATTTTTACTCCACAAAACTAATAAAAAACCAATAATTGTCGGAAAAATTCACCTTCCTTCCGGTCCCTTCACCCGGCTACCCTTGATTGCAAACAAATGCAACGAACTTGGGAAATCTGTAGCTTGCTCATTGTAGCTACAGGAGTTCGCCTATAAAAATGACTGTATCAGTAAGCCAGAACGAGTTACTCAATTCAGCCATCGTTGTCTAGAGTTTTTGGGTAATTCGGAGATTTATGGGTATTGAAGGAGATTCAACATGTATAGCTTACAGTCCCAGATTAACCAGCAAGTTAAAGGTTTCGCTCAGCTCAGTAATTCAGAAAATAAGTCTCAGGTTGCTAGTTTACAATCGAAGAACTCTCAAATCCTTCTACAAGCTATTCTTGAAGGATTTGTTGACGGTGTCTTGATTCTGACTTCTCAAGGAAAGTGGGTTCATGCTAATGAACGTGGGAGTCGCATTTGTCGTCAACTTTGTCAAGATAAGTCACAAATGAGTTCTATACCTGAGTCAATTTGGCGAGTGTGCGAAGCGTTAATTGATAGTCGCGATTGGTTCTCTGGGCAAAAAATGATTCTTGAGTCGGAAATCCAAACGGATAATTCAGTAACATTTCGAGTTAGGGTCAGATGGTTAGTCTTGGATAATCAAGCACAGCCCTATCTGTTAGTAACTCTAGAAAATCGCCATCATTCTAGCTACAATGCTGCTATTACTGATGCAAAAAAATATGGATTGACTAACCGGGAAGCTGAAGTTTGGTTGCTTAAGAAAGATAAACTGTCTTACAAAGAAATTGCAGCTCGGCTTTATATTACTACCAATACTGTTAAGAAGCATATGAAAAATATTTATGCTAAACAACAGTCATTAATTAGCTAATAGGGAGTAGGGAGTAGGGAGTAGGGAGTAGGGAGTAGGGAGTAGGGAGTAGGGAGTAGGGAGTAGGGAGTAGGCAACAGGGAACAGGGAACAGGGAACAGGGAACAGCGATGCAGCGCGGTCTTGGGGGTTTCCCCCATGAGCGACTGCATCAAGACGGGAACAGGGAATAAAGCATTCAGCTATCAGCTATCAGCTATCAGCTAATGCGCACAATACTTGAGGTGCTTATGCGCTACAGATGGTGCTACAGATGGTGCTATCACCCCAAGGCCAACTGACCGCTGACCGCTGACCGCTGACCGCTGACCGCTTAATGCTTAAGGTGTTACTGAACCATTAACAATTATCATAGGACTCTTTTGACGGGTGTTTTTTCCTATGGATGTTTATGATTCCCAATGTGATTCCCACATCGTTACCTACAGCCCTGCTTACACTTTGGTACCGACTTACGAATGCTTTAATCGTTGTAGCTACTGCAATTTTCGTGCTGAACCGGGTAGCAGTCCTTGGTTGAGTCTGGAGGATGCTGAAAATCAGTTAACGTTGCTTCAGTCTCAGGGTGTTTGTGAAATTCTTATTCTCAGTGGTGAGGTTCATCCCAGGTCTTCACGGCGCAAGGCTTGGTTTCAACGAATTTATGATTTGTGTGACCTGGCTTTATCTCTGGGATTTTTGCCCCATACTAATGTTGGACCGTTGAGTTGGGAGGAGATGGCGGCACTCAAGCAGGTGAATGTGTCTATGGGGTTGATGTTGGAACAATTGACACCGGAGTTGCTCAAAACTGTTCACTGCTATGCTCCGAGTAAGATACCACAGGTGCGACTACAACAGTTGCAATGGGCGGGAGAATTGGGGATTCCCTTTACAACAGGTTTGTTGTTTGGCATTGGTGAGACTGAGCAGGATTGGTGGGAAAGTTTAAATGCGATCGCACAAATTCATGGTGAGTATGGTCATATCCAAGAGGTGATCCTGCAACCTTACAGTGAGGGCACTACAGAAATGTTTCATAGTCAGTCTTTCGGTCTTAATCAACTGCTAAAAGTGATTCGGAAGGCGCGTCAGATTTTGCCCAAAGATATTACTATCCAAATTCCTCCCAATTTAGTTGATACTGTTGGGGAATTGCCTCAACGGTCTTCTGCTCTATTAGCGTGTTTGGAAGCTGGCGCACGGGATTTAGGCGGAATTAGTCCCAAGGATGAGGTGAATCCCGATTATCCTCATCCCCATAGTTATCGATTGCGACACGTGATTGAACCAGCTGGCTGGACGTTAGTAGCGCGTTTACCAGTTTATCCTAAGTATGACAGTTGGTTACCTCCGAAATTGCGACAAGTGGTTGAGAGATGGCGGATTAGTTATAGTTAATTAAAATTAGTTAAATGATAATAGCTAATTTATAGACGTCTTGTCCTAACACAAGCTGGAACAGCGATTGCGATAATTTCGTCTGATCAGAGGTGAAAAGATTGACTGATAAGCCTGATGTTAAACAGGAAGTGTGCTCAACAAGTACGTAGCAACTATGTTCTCAGACTTCTCTGGCAAAAATCTTCGAGGTCGCTCCTTCAAGGGTCAAAACCTTACAGGAGCAAACTTTAACCACGCTGACCTTCGAGGTGTAGACTTCAGCAATACTATTTTGAAAGGAGCGACCTTTAGGCATGCTAGGAGTGGACTACGGTATTACTGGGTCATTCTTTTACTGGCATTTTCATTACTTCTGTCAGTATTATCAAGTCACATTTTCTGCCAAACTGGTCATATTTCCCTAAAATTTCTGGAATCAGAATCCCCTATTCTTCAGAGTGCGATCGCATCAGCACTGTTATTAATCTTTAGCATCATTATTATCCGACGGGGATTTGCTCTGGCCTTAGTGCTGGTGGTTATAGCTGTCGCTGATATTAGCCTGGAAGCTAACATTACCCGTGTTGCTATAGCCGTAGCTGGAGTTGAGACATTAATGTTAGCTATCGCTGTAGCAATTGGCACAACTATAGCTATCGCCCATGGTGGAATTATACCAGGAATTTTAGTAGTAACTGGAGCTATCATCCCCAATATAGATATCCATTGGGAAGCCACTTTAGCTGGTAATAGTGTCGAAGCTGCTCATTTTTCCTGGGGTTTAGCTGTGACGTTGCTAGGTGTTTATGTGGCTAAGCAAGCCTTGGCTGAAGACCCAAAATTTGCCTTTATTCGGTTAATTGCTATTACCTTACCGGCTAAACTAGGCACAAGTTTTCGCAATGCTAACTTAACCGATGCTGATTTCACCAAAGCTAGCCTCAAAAGTACAGATTTTAGAAATGCTAACCTCACTCGCACTAACTTTCATCTAGCCACAAACCTTGACCTAGCTAGAGTTAGTAATACTATTTTAATTGACCGAGAAGTTCGCGATTTAGTTGTTAGTCACCGAGGTGCAAATCAATCCTATCGGGGAGGTAATCTCAAAGGAGCCAACCTAGCAGGTGCAGACCTCAGTGATGCTGACTTAACCGAAGCGGATGTGAGTGACGCGACCTTTGAAGGGGCTTGGTTAGAACGAGTCAACCTGACTAAAACCCAAGCTTTAACTACTAATTTTAAGTATTCACGACTAACCGGAGCTTGTTTAGAAGCTTGGAATATTGATAGCACCACTCAGCTAGATGGTGCTATCTGTGACTATGTTTATCTACTCAACCATCAAGGAGAACGCCGTCCTAGCAGTGGCGAATTTGCAACCGGGGATTTTACTAAACTGTTTCAAGAAGTTTTAAATACCGTTGATTTAATCTTCCGCAATGGAATTGATGGGAAAGCGTTCGCTTCTTCGTGGGAAAAAATACAAATCGAAAATGAAGGGAGTGAGCTCGCTATCCGCAGTATTGAAAATAAAGGAGATGGCTGTGTTATTGTCAGAGTAGATATACCGGCTGATGCTAATAAAGCTGAAATTCATAGTAATTTTATTCAACATTATGACTTGGCTCTCAAAGCTTTAGACGAAAAGTATCGAGCTGAGCTAAACAGTAAAGATGAGCAAATTACTCTCTATCGCCAGCATCAAGCGGATTATAAAGAATTATTGGATCAGTTGTTAGCTAGCCGACCGGTTAATCTGAGGGAGACTCACAAAGAAGCAACGTCAAAATCGGTAAACAGCAAGTTAGTTATTCTAAAATTTGGTAAAGGTAACCTCAGAGAAGGGTTTCCGATTACCCTTCAGATTGGACCAGAGGGAAGTTTTCCATCCGTAGAATGCACAGGGGTGTTGCCCTCAGCTCCGGAAATTATCCAATCCTATGGCAAATGGCAATCACTATACCGCAGAGGGATGAGAACTGGTCTACGGCTAGAAGTGATAGAAACACAAATTACTAATTTCAGCAGAAAAGAGTTTTTCGATGCATGTCATGATTCAGCGGAAAACTTGAAAGAAGACCTGAATCATTGGCTGAAATCTGAGTCCTTTCGCTCGATTAGAGAACAACTCCTAGAAAAGTTAACGACATCTGATTTAATTCGTTTTATTATCCAAACCGAAGACAGTAAACTGAGGCATTTACCTTGGCATCTCTGGGATTTTTTCGAGCGCTATCCTAAATCGGAATTTGCTTTGAGTACTCCAGCTTATGAACGCCTCGAAAAATCTACGTCTACTAAGCCTAAAGTAAAAATATTAGCAATTCTGGGTGATAGCACTGGGATTGATATTCATAAAGACCGGATTTTATTAGAGCAATTACCTGATGCAGAAGTCAGCTTTTTAGTAGAGCCAAATCGACAAGAGATCAATAACCAACTTTGGGAGCAACCCTGGGATATTCTATTTTTTGCTGGTCATAGTTGTAGTAATGCTCAGGATGAAATTGGACAGATTTTTATTAATAAAACCGATAGTTTGACCATTCTTCAATTAAAGCATGGTCTTAAAAAAGCGATCGCTCAAGGTTTAACCCTAGCAATATTTAACTCTTGTGATGGGTTAAGTTTAGCAGTGAATCTCGCTGATTTACACATCCCCCAAATGATTGTGATGCGGGAGCCTGTGCCAGATCAAGTAGCCCAAGCATTTCTTAAAAACTTCCTGGCTGCCTTTGCCAGTGGTAAGCCATTCTATTATTCAGTCCGAGAAGCTAGGGAAAAGCTCCAAGGTCTAGAAGATGAATGTCCTTGCGCTACTTGGTTACCTGTGATTTGCCAAAACCCAGCAGAAATTCCAGTAACTTGGCAAGATTTTCGCAAATCTATTGGATACAGCTAATCCCCATCAGCAACTGCATTGCTATTCGGGTGCATCTCCATAAAAGCTGTTTGACCCTGTTGGGGAATTGCCTCAAAGGTCTTCTGCTCTTTTGCAACTGTTGTGCTTTCCAAGGGACTAATTAGGTGCGGATGAAATGTATTGCACACAGCCCTAGATTCTATAAGCCTTTCATTGTCATCCTTTCAGGGACTGCGAGCCATATTGCTCAGAAATATACCCTGTCAATTTTAAGTTTTGTGAAGACATAAAAGATTTATGACTGATGATAGTTTACTATATATAGGGCAAGTAAAACCAAGAGCTTAGGGTGTCCTAAATTCAATTTCCACCTACGACTCACCTACTCCAGTCTTGGTTGGAAAAGATGAGTTTTGGCTCAATCTTAAGCGATCGGCGTTCGGGAAGCGTGGCCAAAGGCCTCAGCCGCGCCAAAGGCGATCGCACTTGTCGATTATCTACCATTATCTCATCATAGACAATAAACAATGAAAAAGTGGATTGGATTACTACTGGCCTTTGTAGCCGTGCTGACAATGATGTTTACTGCTCCAGTAGCAGAAGCTTCTCCCACAGGTTGCAAGATAGCTTTGCAAGCTGATACAGGGAAATTGTTTGCTCGCTGTCGGCGTTGTCAAGAAGCTGTATATAATGGCAACAACTTTAACACTGATACTGTCACAGTCCATATTGACTTGCCTAATAAGGATAAGGCTTACGTTCAGTTTGAAGTAGTTGATGTGGGCGGAGGTAAGATTGCGTTGAAGTCAGATACAGGAAACTATGTAGCGCGCTGTAATGGCTGTGTTGCACGAGGTGCATACTCAGACTTTCTAACTATTCACGTTAGCGATCCTGCCCCAGCATATGCACAATTCACTCCAGAGTTGCTAAGCAATGGTAAGTATGCTCTGAAGGCTGACACAGGCAAATATGTATCACGATGCAATGGTTGCTCGCCTACTTCTGCTTACTCAGACACGGTTACGGTTCATGTTACAGATCCCACAAATGCGCCTTATGCACAATGGAATGTCATTTCTACCAGTTCTACGACTTGTGAGCTAAACAATTTGGGGATGTTAGGGAACAAGGAAAAGGAACCAACCCCTAATCCCTCCCAGGAGGAGAATAAAGAAGAGGGAATAGGGAATAAAGATGCGCTCTATCTAGAGTGTAACTCCTAAAGCAGCGTGGCCTTTGGCTAAGGCCAAGGCCAATAGCCACTCAAGTAGCACCATCTGTAGCGCATTAGGTGATAGCTTACCTTAACTATTATCTAAAACCGCTACAATATCAAACTAGAATCCGATTTCCCTAGAGAAGTACCAAAGATGGGCATTCCAGTTACTATCAAAATCGTTAGGTAATCGCTCCTGAAGACTAGAAGATTGTAGGTGAAGTAGCTCCGGTTTGTTGAGGGGAGTTGGGATTACAGTCCAATCTTTTCTGTTATTGAACTGGCTATAGAGTTTCTCAGTATATGGTAGCACCGCAGCACTATACTTTTGAGTACTTACCACCTCTGTAACTACATCAAGCTGCCCTAGGACAGAAATAACAATACGATCCAATCGTGGCCTACCTTTTACATACTTTGGAAAGGCATTCAGTACAATTTCTTTGCCTGATTGGAATGTCTCAACCTGGAAAGGTCCACTGCCAATGGGCTTCAGCTGAAAGCTTGTTTGATTGTAAGCGTGGCGCGGTACTATACCGATACTCATCAGAGAGGTAATGTAGGGTGGTAGTGGAGACTCAACAATGTCGATGGGGCGGGGGCGTGGTTGGTCAACGATTTCGATAGACTCAATCTGATCAGACTCAATGGCTCGGGAGGTTGGTTGCTCAACAATCTGATCAATCCTCTCTAGAGCCTGAATCTGCTCCCGGTCAATGGGCGTAATCGTATCACCTTTGTCAATATCAACTTGATCAGAATTATTATCTTTGGCTTCCTCTTCTTTGATAAAAAGCCATAGCACTTCAAAGCTGATAGTTCGATCATCAACGACATTGATATCTCTGATTATGTTTATCACCCGCTTATTTGGGATTGAGTTAAGTTTTTTATTATATACCTGATAGGTAAACTCCACATCAGCTACAGTAAGGGGTTTTCCGTCATGGAAACTCACGTTTTCAGAGAGCTCAAAATAAATTATTCGAGTATTATTTTCCTTATTTTCAGTCCACCACCAACGAGTGGCAATATCGGTTACAAAAGCTCCTGTTTTTGGATCACGACGACCCAAACCACGGAAGACTAGGCTCAAAACATCCCCTGGACCGTAGTTCATATCCCCTGAAGAGTAGTTGATATTGACTAGTGGGTCAAGGGTATTGATATCACGAAAATCAGCAATGGTTAGTTGGTTTAGACCTTTAACCTCAATCTGTCTGGTAAAGGTGCTGTTAGCTGGGTTGAGGTCTAAATGCTTGTGGTTGGGATCAGCAGTGAAGCGGATGGTGTGGGAACCAGCTTCGAGTGTTAGCTGGCGACGGATACTGCTGTCTTGCGATCGCTGATTGGGCTGCAAGGGACCGTGGGATTGGATCGGCTGGGGCTTGTTATCCACTGTCCACTGTACCTCGAAGGCATCAGAAGAACTATTCCCTTGATTGATCAGATCAGCTTCAATGGTAATCAGGTCTCCTGCTAAGGGTTGATTTGGTGTGATAGTAATATTGCGCACTCGTAAATCAACGGTGATTGCTTCCCAAGACAGCAAATTGGTGGTTTGACCATCGATAAGTACAAACAAGACACCAGAGCCTGTTACTTCGGGCATGGTAACAATTAAACGGGACTTGCTCCACTCCAGAATCTCTGCTGGTTGACCTTGGAACATAACTGCGGCATTAGGGTCGCGATCGCCAAAATTATCTCCCTCAATCACAACCTGGCTTCCGGGTAGTCCTTTTGCTGGTTTGACCTCACTCAAGAATGGTAGCTGTCGCCAGATCCGAATTCGTGAATCAGCAATTCCAGTTTTGCGGCTGAGTTCGGCTACCATTGCCGCTGTTTGGGTGTAGGCTTCAAGGTCGTTAACTGAGTAAATCCCAATGCCATTTAATTGTTTGATCTCAGCTTCGGTAATACTAGGTAGAGTAGCCAGAAGCCTCGTGCTGATGGGTTGGTCAAGTTGCTTACGCACTCCTTGTAACTGGCTTTCTAGGACTTGGGCAAAATCCAGTTTGATAATAGTAGCGCTATTTTCGCCAGGGTCTGTAGTCCGAAATAAAATTTGCCCGTCAGAGCTACGGCGCAGCTTAACTTCCATGTCCAGTTGAAGCTGTTTAATCGCCATGGATTTGCCACGGGCATAAGATTTCAAGGAAAGGGTATCTTCAGCACGGTCAATTTCAGCAGCGATCGCATCAACCATATCCGCTAGCTGCCATTCCATATTTTCCTCTGTCTTGCTGTTGGTATTATTTACTGTATTGCCGTTGCTAGCGGTTAATGATTCATCAGTATTCATAGTAGTTTACTAGCAAAAATGTTCAACTTCGGATGGGGTAGTCTTATAGTGATTTTTCAGGAGCGATAGTCATGCGGATGCGACCTAGTTTACCGACAGGGGGAGTTTCTATGGTTGAAGGTAAACTAATCATTACTCGTGATGTGGTTTCCTCTTGACTTAAAAATTGCCCATCGGTTTGCAGGTATAAATGTGCTGGAATATCAAAATAAACATCTGTAACCTGTAAATTTTTTCCTGCTGCGCTGTCAGAACTTTTTTGGTCGAGGGTGTCAGATACTTCTTCAAGGATCAGGGCAATCAATTTGCCTAGTGTGATATCAGCCATAGGTAATGATAGATAGGGGATGATTGAGGTTACTAAATAAGGGAGCAGGGAGCAGGGAGTAGGGAGAAAATATCTTCAAACTCCCCTCTCTTTTCCTATTCCCTGGAGGCTACCCTATCGCAACAATCATCCCGCTGCGATACTTAAGTAATTAGGTAATCAAGTTATGCGTTCGACTCTAGGATTGGGAAGGTCTCGGTGCGGAAGCGAATTTTAACCTGACCAATGATTTCAGTACTCATGGTAACGTTATCAAATGAACTTTCATTAGTTGTTTTGACTTTGAGTTTGTTGAAGTTTGCTCCAACAGAAGCGCGACCCCATCCCCACCTAGCACTGGCTCGGAGATAAGCGCCAGCTTGTAAACGGTCGTACTCGCTTTTTCGTTTAGTTTCTGTTTCGGTAGCAGTAACGTTAAAGGTAAGTTTAGAAAGGATTTCACCATCGCTGATTACAATCCTTGCCATGCCCTGCCTTGCCATCTCCCGGAGATGATCAATCAAGCTCTGTGCCAGTAACTTAGAAATTGCCTGACGAATTTGGTAGACTTGTGGAGCCGTGAAAGCATTCTTCTGCTCTGGTGTGATAGTGAGTTTAAGGGGTCGTTCCAGGTTAGCCGTTTCTGTTTCTAATGCTCTTGCTACCTCCTGTAACTTAGTAATACCACCCTTGCCAGGATTCCCGGTTTTTGGGTCTGAAGGTGTGCCTAGAAATGCATAGTCCGGGCGTACAACAGTGCCCCCATCGCCATCCGGATAGCGTTCATTAAGGTGTGCGTTAATCTCAGCATCAGAGACGTTTTCAGCCTCGAAGTTTTCCAGGGTTTTGGCTAAGTTAGCAACCAGCTCAGCATAGGCTTCGATCTGTCTGATCGTGGCAGCGATAATAGCATCGAAAGTACCGTTAATTAAGCCAGCAGTAAACTCCACAAAGCCTAGGTCTTGTACTTGCTTAGCGGCATTAATACCGGCATCAACGGCGTCACCGATAGCCATCCCCCCAATCATGGAGATTTGAGATTGCTCGTGATTAAGTTTTTCCTCAACTAGTTCCTGGAGTGTGTTACCGAGGATATCAGCAATACCATCGCGCACTAGTTGCCGCTCTTGCTCATCGCTAATCCGTGCTAGCGCCGAATCAACAATCTCGTTGACGATGCGGTTAACACCTTCTTCTACTAGTGCTTCAGTAGACTGATTGTTATCCGTGGACTCAAGTTCCACGTTTGGCATATCACTTAACTGCGGCGGGATTGGATTTTGTGAAGTCATGGTGTGATGTCCTGAAATTGGAAAAAATTGGTAACTCAATCTCTCGATGAGTTACCAATTCATAACGTTACATTCCCGTTCTAACAGCTTTTAAATGAGACTGCAACACTGAAGTGGATAGAATGGGGTAACTTTTTCAGGTTTTATTACAATTAAATAACGGCATGCTCCTAGGATAACAGCTATTAAGTGAGATTGTCACCTTGAATAGGATCGATTTGGGTAACTTATTTAGCCCTATTCTTACTAATACATCACGTCTTATCCCCATCGTAGCATCTTTCAAGTGAGTTTACCACACTGAAAAAACCGTAGGTTACAGCAACAGCTCATTCTCAGGGATACCACGGAGGTGAGATCACATGGCTAGGGAAAGGGTATCTTAGAGGAAGATAGGGAAAAACACTAGAAACCTCATGGCATCTATTCCTAATCCAACTCTGGCAGCTGGTATAGAAGCTCTGAAACAGGGCAATTACCAGGATGCGATCGCACACTTAGAAGGTGTCTGTGAGATGGAGTTGGATGACTCCATTGTGACGGAAGCCTCTCAATCCCTAGTCGAGGCATATCCTAAGCATGGTCAACCGGAAAAAGCGATCGCACTTTGCCAACACCTGAGGGAACACCCTGACCCCCAGATACAGGAATGGGCAGCTAAAACTGAGGCTGAGTTAATTACCAAGTATCCTGTTGCTGCTAAGTCCCCTACTGATGCCACAGGGTTTACCCCGCTAGAGGATCAGGCGTCTAGCCCACTGAAACTGAGCCGTAAACCAAACCAGACTGCTTCATCTTCTTCCCTATTACCAGTTCCCTACTCTCCCCCGGATATTCCCACCCTCTACACTCCTCGTCCTCGATGGCGCAACTGTGGACGAGCACAGCATTGGCATCCCCTGAAATCTCCCAAGATGGAACGGTTGTGGTTAGTAGCAATCACGGTTGCGATCGCATTTTTCTGGCTACTGCGGGTTCTAGTAGAATTCGCCATGGAAACCATCAATTCCATCTTGGTAGAGTTACCGTGGTTCCAACCCTTCCAATTGTTATACCGTGACCCAACTTTAGCCCTAGGAATTACCTTAGCAATCCTATTTATCCTATCGCCCTGGTTAATGGATGGATTGCTACAGTTTCATGGTCTTGAACCCCTATCCCTAACTCAACTAGCTTCCCGCCATCCAGAATCCGCTAAAGTCATCCAAAAGGTTTGCCGCAAACGACGTCTGCCCTTACCCAGCTTAAAAATCTTACCCACAGACGCCACCGTAGCCCTGACCTATGGTAACTTACCTCGCACTGCTCGCATTGTAGTTAGTCAGGGATTATTAGACCAGCTCAAAGATGATGAAATTGCCAACATCTACGCTGGTCAGCTAGGACATATTATCAATCGGGATTTCATGTTGATGTCCCTAGGGGTACTAATTATTCAAATCCCTTACACCATCTATTGGCAAATCCCTCAGTGGGCAGAGAAGCTAAAGGAATTACTGCTAGTTAAATTACCTGGTGGTAGGGGATGGTTAAGCCCAATCCTTTTAGGAATTACCGGTACTGTTGCTTCCGTCAGTTACAGCATTTACTGGGTATTGAGCTTACCCCTGCTATGGTTATCTAGAGCTAGAGTTTACTATAGCGATCGCATCGCCATCTCAATCACAGGTAATCCCAATGGCTTGACCCGCGCCTTACTAAAAATTGCCCTAGGGATAAGCGAAGACATCCAAATTTCCGGCCAAACCAGTGGGCTATTAGAAAGCTTTGATGTCTTACTCCCCGTCGGTTATCAGCAAGCCATGGTTTCCGCTGATACCTAGAGGCATACCATCGGAGAAAGAACCTTGTCCAATTGGGTAGATCAAGAATACGGCGCTAGCAGCTGCAACAGGTGCGCTGTAAGCTACGCAGATCCAAGGACGCATACCTAAACGGTAGCTTAGTTCCCACTCACGACCCATGTAGGCGAATACACCAATCAGGAAGTGGAACACTACCAACTGGTAAGGACCACCGTTGTATAGCCACTCATCTAGAGAAGCAGCTTCCCAGATTGGGTAGAAGTGTAGGCCAATGGCGTTAGAAGAAGGAACAACAGCACCAGAGATGATGTTGTTTCCGTACATTAAGGAACCAGCAACGGGCTCGCGGATACCATCGATGTCCACAGGAGGAGCAGCGATGAATGCAATGATGAAGCAGGTGGTAGCAGCTAGCAGGGTTGGGATCATTAAGACACCAAACCAACCTACATAGAGGCGGTTGTTGGTGGAGGTAACCCAATTGCAGAACTGAGACCACACAGAGTTATTGCTCTGTTGTAATACAGTAGTCATGTTCTTATGATTGCGGGTATGAATATGAACTTTTCGAGGTTCGTCCGGCTTTTGTGTGCCTTCATGTATATATATTAAGCAATATCTAAAGTTTTGTAAAGGGGTTTGAGAGTAATTACCCCTAATATTATTAAATAATGTAAATAAGTAAATCTTATATTAAATAAGTATTGATTTTATAATCAAAATGTGATATGAATTTAAAAAATTTAGATGTACCTCGCATATACCAGGAAACGCTACATTTATCTATTTATTTAGACTTTCTTAATATCTGGGCTTTTTCAGAAATCCGAAGTGCCCTGTTTTCCCTTGACTGTGACTGTTCCAATTGAAATTGGTTGACTAGATTACATTAGTGGAGTTATTGATTTAGTTAAATGGGAGAGGGTCAATGTATCAAATTTTACCGAAGTTACTAAAAAAATCTACTATGTTCAATGAATTATGATGAAACCTCATACACCTTAGAGAAATCATGCGGATTGAGCAGTTGCAAGCATTTCTGGCAGTCACCCAGACAGGTAATTTTGGACAAGCGGCACAAAAATGCGGCGTAACACAATCGACTATCAGTAGACAAATTCAGTCTCTGGAAAGCCATCTGGGTATGCCACTGTTTCATCGCACTGCTCACGCCAAGTTGACTCTTGCAGGGGAACAGCTGTTACCCCGTGCTCGTAAAATATGTCAAGAGTGGCAAACTGCTACCCAAGAATTAGCAGATTTGATCGCAGGTAAGCAGCCAGAATTGTGTGTAGCAGCAATCCAATCAGTCTGCGCTCACTACTTGCCACCGATCTTAAAGCAATTTTGTCGGGCCTATCCTCAAGTGCAATTACGAGTGACGGCCCTCGGAAGCGATCGCTCTTTGAAGGTACTGAGAGATGGTTTAGTGGATGTAGCAATTGTGATGAACAATCGCTTTTTGACCACTAGTTCAGAGATGGTAGTTGAGGTACTCTATGAAGAGCCCATCGAAGTCCTGATGGCATCAGACCATCCCTTAGTAAACTATCAATCAGTGCCCTGGTCAGAACTGATTAAATACCCACAAGTAGTCTTTAAAAGTGGCTATGGCATGCAACGTTTAGTACAGCAGCAGTTTGCCCGTCTAGGGGCTAACTTGCGGGCAGTTATGGAGTTAAATACCCTAGAAGCATTCCAAGGAGTAGTGCGCCAAGGAGAATTGATTGCCTTATTGCCCAAATCAGCCATGATCAATGTAAATCAAGACTCTACTCTGGCTGTGCGATCCCTAGAAAAACTACCAGAATCCCTGGCTAGCTCCCACAAACTAGTAGGTAGCGTCTCTGCCTTGGATTCGAAGTGGACTCGTCAGGTGGTCTTAGTCACGACTCGCGATCGCTTAGACATTCCACCAATTCAGCATTTTTGTAAACTGGTGCGTCAGCTGGACATGCCAACAGTTCAGGCTTGGAACGTCCAGCTGCCAGCCCTTGCTCAAGCTTGATAACTGTTTCCAGCTTTGGACTAATCACCGATGAGTAATGCCTTCAGGGAATTATTAAAGAAAGTGGGCAGTGGTGTGCACACAGGGAAAGCCTTAACTCGTGAAGAAGCCACCACGGCAACCCGCCTCATGTTGACACAAGAGGCTACACCAGCCCAAATTGGAGCATTTATGATTGCTCACCGCATCAAACGACCGACCAGTGAAGAACTGGCAGGGATGTTGGATGCTTATGACCAACTTGGACCAAGGTTACACCCGTGGGAGATCAACCATGGGCAAGATACCTCTCGGTCAGTTTCTTCTTCTCCATCCCTGGGGGTTACAGCGTTAGGAACACCCTATGATGGACGAAGCCGTACTGCACCAGTCACACCCCTGACCGCCTTAGTCTTAGCTACTGCTGGTGTACCTGTGGTCATGGATGGCGGAGATTGTATGCCCACTAAGTATGGAGTCCCCTTAATTGAGATTTGGCAGGGATTGGGTATGGATTTCTCCCAACTTTCTGTGCCCCAGGTGCAACAAGTATTGGAGAAAACTGGCTTAGGATTTATCTATTTACCCCAGCATTTTCCCGAAGCTCATCAGTTAGTTTCCTATCGCGACCAAATCGGTAAACGTCCACCGATAGCAACCATGGAACTCCTGTGGTCTGCCTATAGGTCTGCCGATCAAAGACAGACTCATCATGTTGCCGGGTATGTTCATCCACCTACAGAAAATCTGTTTAAACAGACATGTCAGCTGCGTCTGGTCAAGAATTTTACCTTTGTCAAAGGCTTAGAGGGTAGCTGTGACCTAGCACGCGATCGCACTGCCATCATAGCCATTAGTGAACCATCATCTAGTCAAGGGTTTGAACGTCTGCTACTCCATCCCAGTGAATACGGTTTGGCTGGCAAGGACTTACCGTTTGAGTCAACCACTAAACTGCTGACACAGTACCAGGAAATCTTAAAGGGTAAATCCAACCCATTGATGCCAGCCGCTATCTGGAATGGTGGGTTTTATCTGTGGCGTTGTGGTGTTTGCCCAGATTTGAGAGCAGGTCTGGCTAGGGCTGAATATTTATTCACCAGTGGTAATGTGGATCAAAAATTTAACGAAATTGTTGATTACTTAAACAAGCTTCAACAAGCAGAAGGTTAAATAAACAGAAGGTAAGCATATGCGCTACGCGCACGCTGTGCGAACAGCTATCAGCTATCAGCTAAAGCGCTACGCGCACGCTACGCGAACAGCTAATCAGTCACAGGCTAGAAGCCTGTGCCACGGTACTTGATGTGATCCATGAGCATAGGGCAAGCTACACCGAACAGCTTTTGAATAAAATCGGTAAGCATTGGAATAATGCTGCAGTGTTGTCACAGGACTTGTGGCCTGTGTCATAAAGCTGAGTGCTGAGTGCTGAGTGCTGAGTGCTGTTCGCGCAGCGTGCGCCTAGCGCATATGCTTACAATACTCAACCAAACTACTGAACCGACGTTCTTGCTGGAGGTGGTGCAAAGGTCGGAGACAATTCGGATGGATATTGATCAACAGAAATACAAGTGTTTAGAGCCTTGTCAGGGCTAGCGACATTGGCACTATTCAAGCCAATAACACATTCAGAAAATTGCTTTGGCAGGAGGCTACGACGGCAGTGATCCAGCACTGAGTTAGCATTTATGTTTTCAATCTGCTTGTCAATATCAACCACACACCTAGCTAATTCCAAAGGTCGTCGCACTCGTGTACAAGCACCTAGGGCTTTTTGACCTGCTAATGAGGTCAGTACCTCGATTTTCAGTACACAAAACGATAAATCTTCAGGTTGTAGTGCCTCTGAACAAGCTTGTGATGCGATTTCTGAAGTAATATTGGCCGCTTTAAGATCTTTGGCACACAAACTAAATTGATTTCCAGCAGTGGCAGCATCATTAGGAATCCCTAAAGTTACTAGGCCAGCGATTGCCAACTGAGTAGTACAAAATTTCAATAAAGATGTATGTCTAAACCTGCTTTGCTGCTTCATAACTAGTCTTAGTGGATAAAATTTTATAAGCTACCAATTATAAACGCTCAATTATAAACAATCAAGCTATTGATTATGTTAGACGTGGATTAGGGTTCCGTGGTCAATGGATGAGTAACTAGCAATCAACATAGCTCGCTTTTAACAACTTGCTATGATAGTCGATATTTTCAACCCCTAATCTGACAATTAGTTATTCTTTATAAGCTATCCCTTAGGGATATCTAATCTATTTATACCTATGCCTATGCAATTCTACCAGTTTTTAAGTAAAACAGTTCGCTCACTGTACTCTAATAGGCGCGGGACTATGATCCTAATGCTAATGGCATTGTGTGTCAGTTGCTCCCCAAAAAAATCCCCTGACCTTGAGTTAGAACTCAGTGTGAAAGCTGCCAGTCGTCCTGGTGCCTATACTGTATCCGGTAGTAGTAATCTACCTAACCAAAGTCAAATTGCTGTGGCTGCTATTCGCTATTTGCGTCCGACACAACAGCCTTTATTTGGTTCTAACCCCCTAGGCACCTATTCCATTTTGGATCGCCAAGTTGTTGAGGTAGACGAGCAGGGTCAATGGCAAGCTAGGCTTAACCTATGGGAGGTAGCATCAGATGGTCGCCTTCAGGAAGCTTGGCAAATCAATCAATCACAAGGACGATTCTCGGTTAGCCCCAATAATAGTGTCTCTTTCGTAGCTACCTATGAGCCCTATGGTCAGGTAGGAACAACTGAAGAGCAACAGCAGCAGATTCCAAAGATGGAAGGTGACCTCGTCCGATTTAATAATGATGGTCAACCTTACGTAAAGGCGAGTTACACCCTACCGATACCGCTACCTAGTGGCAGGAAATCAGTACCTAGCATTAGGGCAGCAGAACGCAATGGTGGCTGGGGAAACCGCTCAGAACTTAAACCCCGAACATCGGTTAGTGGTAGTATTCGCCCACAAACCAATTTAACTAATCAAAACAATACTCCACTCTCGCCGTCAGAGTTTTTCCGATAAGACAAAACTTTTATATTAGTTTATTGTTAATGGTCATGGTTCATGGTTAGTCACGCATCTTGCCTGAACCATGAATAATACCCAGAATAATATTCAGAATAATACTCAGCCAAACTGTGCAAGCTTTTACTAAAATACCTTAACAGTTTTATTTAATGAGCCCTATGATCGCGTTTTGTTGGCGCTTTTTGTGAAAAGGCTCAAGGTGATCTCAATCGTAACAATCCAGTAATTAGCTAATCCCAAATTAATCTATGGATAAATTAATCCATCGATAAATCGAGATTATAATTGTGAATTCCAAAGGCAAAAATGGTCAACTAAATCAATTTTGGCTAATTACCAACAGTAAACTATCTATACCTAACTCTCTGGAGTCAATTCCAGTAGATGCTTTTTAGCTTATGGTTTGACAAGGATGCACCCTAATCGTCTAACAACTTGTCTTAAACTTTCCTAACCCTTTACAGACCAGGACTTAACAAGTTGTTTGGATGGGTGATTCGCTACAGGTACCTCAATCCCTCGACTTCCGTGTGTGCCATCAAGGGCAGATTGTAAAGAAGCCATCTGAGTCATAATTGTTTGAAGTTGAGTGTTTAGTTGCTCCAGCTGCTCCGGTTTTGGTGAACTTACCTCGATCGGTGGGGTGAGTACAGGTTTTGTGCGCACAAAACCTAGAAACGTTTGTGCTGAGGCAAACTTCTGGGTTACATCCTCTACAGACCTTGTAGCCGTTGTGATAGCAGGCTCTTCAACAAAATCCGACCTAGTCACTATAGTTTCAAAGACTGGCTGGAATTCAAGGCTGTTATCCTGAGTTTCCTTAAGGTTTTCTGTAAGGTTTTCTGTAAGGTTTTCTGTAAGGTTTTCTGTAAGGTTTTCTACGACTTTGTCGTTAACGTTTTTCGTAAGATTTTCCGTAACGTTTTCTGTAACTGTTCTCTGGGTTTCTGCCTCATCTATAAAATCAGTGAGTCCAGACGCTGCCAAACTCGACAAAGAAAGCTTAAGGTCTTCTAATTCTTTTTCTTTTGACTGGATATCTTCAGCTAGAGTGGAAACTTTGTCCTGAGTTTGAGAAAATTTCTGGGCAGAGTGTTGCCACCCTGAAATTGCCAAACTGGCTATACCGACTCCCAAACTTAAGGCTCCAACTAACCCTAGGTAAGGGGGAGCAAGATCCTTAATTTCACCATCCATCCACTGTTCTCCCTGAATCCGAATGGAGACTGGTTGTGAGCCAAAAATTGCTACTGGTAAGGACAGTACTGACAATACCGCTGCTGCAAGAAGAACGGGTTTGAAAAGGAATTTATTCAGAGGAGAGCCTGACATGTTTTATAGTTAACTGTTAAAACTACTCGTGTTACTATGTACCTCAAGGGCTGTGAGAGAAATTCCGCATGGTACGGTTTTTTCATTCTGGTTATGATCTTGAGGTGCGACAATCACCCGAATTAAATTCGCAAAAGGAAAGCGCACCTCATGGTTTTTCAGTAGTGACTAGGAGAAACTACATGCTTTGAGTACCTATGGCACTTTTTGCTTCTACTAAAGTTAACCACGTGTATCAGTGATTTTCCGTAAATTACTTGTGAATAGTCCCACGAGATTGTAAATTTTCTGTGAAGTCTTTACAAAGGTTAGCTTAGATAGGCCATTTTTTCAGCCAATATGGCGGCAATCAGCAGCCAAAACCCGATTTATCCCAACTACTCCGGATGAAAGGGCTCGAATTAGCAAAAAAGCTGGTTTCAGACACTTTTTATAGCTAGCTCCTAGTCGGAAAGTTTAATCCCTGAGATCGGGCTCCTGTAGGTGAAAATCACTAATACCCAAATCCGTGTGTCACAGGTGAACACCGTGATCAGGAATGGGGTGAGGCCATTAAAAGTAATTTAGATCACAATTTAAATCACTATAGTCATGGTGCTTATGATGCCATGACCAAGACTAAATGCGATCGCACTTCTCGGGAGTGGCACTCTTGTTACGGAAAACTTAAACGTTACTTACTCATACTTCACAAAATAACCGTTCTCAATTAGTTGAGATACCTTGCCCTCGGGGTTTTAGACAGTAGGGAGTAGGGAACAGAAACACAGAAACATTTCTTAACTTTTACTTCAACGGCTATAGGGTTGATAAATGAGATGTAAACTTAAGGTGCGACCCAAGGGCGATTTACTCGCCCTTGGAGGCGCGCACCTACAGAAGTCTTTTTTTTATTGCACAATATAAATCCGCATCTGTTTATCCTCTACCATGGATGCCTGTTTTCTATTTCCTCTTGCATCAGGGAGTATGTTCACAAATCAAATATAAACGCTATATATCTCATAAGTATAATAAACGCAATATACCTGAGTTAGATATAAAGTTGATTATCTCTAACTCAGGAGCTAGAACTGAGAAGTTAGAACTCAGAAGAAATTATTTACCAGTTAATTGGCAATTGATCAAAGTTTGATCAGCAATAAAATTATGTATTCTGTCTTAATGCAGTTGCTAATAGGCAGAGGGTGTGTTATGTAAAAACCTTCGAGTCAAACATAGGCGCAGGATTGGGGAGCCTGATTTTAGTTAACTTAAAATTATTACTCATAACCATTCGACACTCATTGGCTCCCGGCGCTGCTTAATAATCGAATGATTTGAACAATTTTGTGGAATGGGAATCTTGCCTGTTCGGGGATCTTGTGGAATGGGCATCTTGCCCACCCCACTCATATCCATTCTGTGACTACTCCTACATCAAATCAAAGATTATGATGTAGGCTTCTCTCTCCTCACGAATGAGACTTACTGTTCCTCGGCGGATGCCGACGCTACGCGAACGATATCCTGTATCGATTTACTACAGCCATTGAGCGGCAGTCCAACCGCCATCAATCTATTATACCAAAACCAAGAGACCCCGTCAGGTAATTCCCCTCCCGCGCTTCATGCGCGGGTATAACGGGAGACCCCTTACCTGTTTAGTTGGATCAGCAACGCCGTTGCCTATTCCGTTTACGCAGCCTTATCAACTAAGGTTTCATCAATCGCTGTCATCAACAAATCATTTACAGATATCCCCGATGCTTTCGCCATAGAAGCAATCACACTTTTAGGACAAAAAGAACAATACAACCCTGCTTCTAGAAACCAAGGTTGCCCTTGTGGGTCGATACGGAAGTCAAAAAGACTGTAGTGCCGACAGCCCAACGCCTGATGACACATCTTAGCTACTGCCTGAACTGGCTCTGTTAAAGGGTCGCTAGGGTCTACCATCCAAGCTTTAACACCATCCTTAGCAGTCAAACTCAAGTCGCCATCTTCTGTTCGTTTTAGTTTATCCTCATAGTTGCGAATCGGGTGGTCATGGGGATTCACCAGGTACTCTTCCAGGGGTAAACCCACTAACTCGCCGTCCTTAACAACGATTCCACATCTAACTTCCCGACCTAGTTCGATATACTCTTCCACTAAAACCTCATCTGAATGTTCAAATGCTGTTTTGATCGCAGCGTCTAAGTCAGCCACATCTTTGACTAAAGCTACTCCGCAAGAATTGTCAGAACTAGCAGGTTTGATCACTACTGGCGGCTTAATAGTGGGAATGTCTCCCTGGCGAAGTAGTTCTCCAAAAGGTACTTTAACTCCTGCCGCTGCCACAATAGCCTTAGCTCTGGCTTTATGGGCAGTTAGTGCCATCAAATCTGGGGTATTGCCCACATAGGGAATATTAAGCAAGTCCAATAGGGCGCGGTATTCAGTCATGCCAGGGATGCAAAACATTTGTGGCAGCACTAGGTCAATCGTTTGTGCTGTTATGTACTTGATCGCCTCAGAGAGAGACATGGGTTTTGCTGCGGCGATGTCTTTGCTACTAAGGGATGAGGGAAACCGCCACTGGCGATCCGGGGTAATGTAAGCAATATGAAATTCGTAGAGGGAAGGATTTGTCGTTGCGGCAATACAGTCTTGGGCGTAAAGGCGTGACAAATCGCAGTAAAACTCATTGTCTGCAGACCCAACTAAATGAAGAATGCGAAGTACTGACATAAATAATCTACTCTTATAAAGAACTAAACTAAACAACTAAAAACGGAATCATTTAAGATGATTCAAAAACTGAGCAATTCCATAAACTGCCATCCCTGCAGCCATACCTGGAAGCACTTCATAAATAGCACTGGACAAATCAAGTCCTAAATTCCAAATCAAAGCTGTAGCAATCCCAATTCCCATCATTGCGATCGCTGTGATGAGATTTACTGGTCGCTGCCAAACTCTCAAGATTAATAAAGGACCCAAACCTGAAGCCAAAGCCGACCAAGAAAAAGTTACTAAAGCAAAGACATTGTTATTTCCAAGTAGAGCTATCCCCAAAACTACTGCTGTTACAGTTAGGGTTCCTACCTTTGCCAATTTGTAGGATTGAGCTGCAGCCGGAAAAATATCTTGGGTTATGGCAGCTGAACAAGAGAGTATTTGAGAATCTGCTGTGGACATAGTGGCGGAAAACAGCCCAGCGAGCATTAATCCCACTAAAACTACTGGTAACAATTTCAACGATAGGTAAGGAAGTGCTAATTCTGGATCCCCCGAAGCCAACAAATCCGGCATCAGCACTCGCCCTGTTAAGCCAATACCCATAGCCGATATCGAGGTTACTAACCCCAAAGCAGCTTTGAGATTTCTGGCAAAAGCAATGTTGTCGGCTGAGTCAATCGCCATAGCGCGCACCATAATGTGGGGTTGTCCCACCACACCAAAACCAGCGACTATCCAACCAATAAAGAAAGGCGCAAATCCCCACGGTTGCTGAGAATAATTCCAGTTGATTAAAGCTGGATCAATGCCTGCCAAAGATTGCCACAGTTGCCCGGTTCCACCACAACTCGCAACCGCCACCACTAACAAAAGTAACAAGGAACCGATCATGATTGTTGCTTGTAGAGCATCGGTCCAAATTGAGGCGCGAATTCCCCCGGAAAAGCAGTAAATGACAACAATTACTGCTCCTATAATGATGCCTAAATTATAGTTCCATCCGAACACAGCATTGAGTGCTTTGCTTCCTGCTACCAGTTGGGCTGCGGCGTAGGAACCTAGAAATACAATAGTAATTATAGCAGAGATAATAGCAATCAAACGGGAGCCTTTAATATTTTGACTGAGAAAGGAGGAGACAGTATCTGAAGCAGTTTCCTCAGAGAGCTGTCTCAACCGTTTGAAAATAAAATACCAAGCAAGATAGTCTCCAATTGCCCAACCAATGGTCAGCCACAGGGAGGAAATCCCTATTTTGTAGGCAAAACCGACTTGAGCGATGAACAAGAAGCCACTTTGACCAGTTGCCATTGCCGATAGTGCTGTCAGCCAAGGGTTGACATTTCGACTAGCCAGTAAATAATCGGTAGTAGTATTTTGTTTGCGGGTTGCCGAGTAAATTCCCACTGCTGTAAATAACAGCAGGAAGATGATAAAGGTGAGTGCAATCCCAACTTGTTGAGCCATTATGTTTGTTTAGGGGTTAATGAGAGATTGCTAGGGATGGTTAATCTTATTGACTATATCTCTGCTCATTTGATTATATGGCACCAGAAATGTTTAATGTTAATACTTCGATGTGTATCTATCGTTTTTCACCATCATGAGGTACGATTATTTTTTTACCTTTTCCATCTTCTGACTTTACTGTTCCCTGTTCCCTGTTCCCTGTTCCCTAAAACATACAACCTACAATTTTTACATTAATAGCTTAAACAACGCCATAGTACCAAATTTTGATAGATGCAGTAGTTAAACTTAACTATTAGCCGATTCAATGGGAGATTTAATAGCCGATCGGCTAGAAATGGCCAAATACATTCCTACTAAGATCACCACAAAACTGACTAAAGCTAAAAAAGTAATAGGCTCTGATAAAATCGCCCAACCTTCCAAGGCACTGAAAACAGGAACAATCAAGCCAACTAGGCTAGCAAACCCTGAAGATATCTTTTTGAGGCAATAAGTCCAAAGCCCTATACCCAACATTTGACCAACGACGGCTAGGGCGATGACTGAAAACCACCCAGTTAAGGAACTTGGAAAAAGTTGCTCTTTACCAAAAACCGTAACAGGTAATAGCAATATACAGCTAGTTGTTGAAGACCAAGTCATAATCGTCACAGAGTTAAACTTAGTGCGAAGTTGCTCAGCTATTAATGGGTGTACCCCAAAAAATATTGCTGAGACTAACGCTGCTAAATCCCCTACTATTTGTGAGCCTATTCTAAATGAAAACAGCTCATTTATTTCTAGTAACATTACTCCGGCGATCGCAACAAACATACCCAGGATAAATCGACGGTCAAAGAGCTTACCAAATGCTAGCCACCCTCCTAAGATAGCAAATATTGGAATCAAATTATGGATAATGCTAGAGTTAGCAACGCTCGTCTGGGTTAGAGACCAAGTCCAACATACTGTACCCATCGCTAACAGCAAACCATCTGCAATCAGTAGCCTTGTTTCTGCTCCCAGAGGAGTTTTATGTGCTTCAGGTTCAGCATACTGCTTTTGCTGACCCCCATTTAACCAGCTATTCAGTAGTCCAAAGGCAACAGCTGCAATCCAGAAACGATTGAATGCCGTAGCATTTGGTCCTATTTCTAATTCACTTAAACGGATAAAAATTGGTGATAAAGACAGACAGATTAGGCTACCTATTAAGGCCGCCAAGGAATCTATAGGAAATGAAGATATGTACTGTATCCGTGATAATTTACCTTGAGCATTCATTTTATTATTTATTTGTGAAAGGAATATCGTTAATAGAATTAACCATAACACCTATACCTATAAAATGTTTAGTAAAACGTGAACTTTTTATTTATTTTTGATGTTGTTTTTGGTAGTAAATTAAAGAAATAGTAAACTCAATAAATCAAATAAATGACTATCATAAATTAACTGTGTTAATTAGTTGGAAAACTAGTTAACACTAAAGTCTATAAATGTCACTGTGTCAAACAGACAACTATTGAATGCTAAAAGACAACTATTGTTACCTCTTGTTCTCTTAGTTATAGATTTAAAAGGTTGATATCACCCAGTAAAAACGCCTATACTACTTATAGTTAGACGTTTTTAGCAAATTGTGGTGTAGTTTTACTGGATTGGGTTACCAAACGTATCTATAAACACATTGCTTGACAAGGGTAAACGGCCTATATTTTTTCTTGATTCTGCTGCATAACCTACAGCTACAAGCACAACGGTAGCGATGTCAGGCATATTGCTAATTCCAATCACCTCTTTGACTTTGTCCTCTAAAGGGTGATTGATCATACAGGTTGACAAACCTAAACTTTCTGCTGCCAGAACTAAATGGGTCGCTGCCACCATGGTATCTTGAACTGCCCATTCGCGAGATTTATCTCCTAGTTGTTCCACTAATGCAGGGATACCTTTTTCCAGCATGTAGTTTACCACCTGGTCAGAGTATGTCCCATTATCCTTGGCTTCCTCTAAAATGTCTGGTGCTTTTTTCCAGCTGTTGATATCTGCAGTAAAGACAAAGCTTATTGGCGCACTAGCAATAATTTCTTGACGGCTGTAAAGCTTAGGATTAAATTCAGTAACGTCATCTGCATCAGGATAAGCTTTCGCCAATGCTGCTTTTTTTTCCGGATTTTGGACTACAACAATTCGCCATGGTTGTACATTGGAAGCACTAGGAGCAGCTACTGTCAGATTAATCAGCTGCTGTATTAGTGCTGGCTCAATCGGGTCAGGCTTAAAAACTCTAATCGAGCGTCGTTTTTGGATTGCAGAAGGGACATCTAATGGTGTAATTGTGTTCATTGTTTTACCTCCTATTTACCTTGTTTTTACCTTTTATTCGAAAATTATCAAAAAACTAAATATTCACACTATATATATTAGATTATATCATTAATTTATAAATTAAAAAATAAAAATATTTTCATAAATTACTATGATATTTAAATATAGCGTTTATAGTACTAATGAGGTACAGTATTCTTTGACGTTGATGCCCTATATAAATGTAGAGCATCACTATTTTATCTTATCTATTTCCTGTTCCCTGTTCCCTAAAATCTAGAAATTGTGTACCTCACAAGTCCTAGAATTGCTATGGTCTAATTTAATAAATTTAATTTTGCTAATTTTATAGTGATTTGAATGCTTCAAGCTAAATTAACTAGAATACTAAACTCCAGACTTGATCGCAGATCTACTAGATAGCGCTAAATACATTCCCAATAAGACTACAAGCAAACTGGCTAAAGTCAAAAAACCAACAGGTTCTGAAAAAATTGCCCAACCTTCGAAGGAACTGAGAACAGGAACAACCAACCCCACTAGGCCAGCAAACCCGGAAGATATCTTTTTAAGACAATAAGTCCAAAGTCCTACACCCAGCATTTGACCAACGAAGGCTAGGGCGATGACTGAAAACCACCCAGTTACGGAACTCGGAAAAAGTTGCTCTTCGGTGATTACAGCAACAGGCAATATAAACAGAAAACTGGTTGTTGAAGACCAAGTCATAATTGTCACACTTTTAAACTTAGTGCGAAGTTGCTCTGTGATTAATGAGTGTACACCAAAAAACACTGCTGACAGTAAAGCTGCGAAATCCCCTGGTAGCTGTTGAGCAAGGCTCAATGATAACAGGTCATTTACTTCGAGTAAGGTTACTCCCGCGATCGCAACAAAGATACCCAGGATAAATCGACGGTCAAAGAGCTGACCAAAAGCTAGCCATCCTCCTAAGATAGTAAATATGGGAGCCATATGATGCATGATGCTAGAGTTAGCAACACTTGTCTGGGTTAAAGACCAAGCCCAAGCTATCAAACCCATCGATACAAGCACCCCATCTGCAATCAGTACCCTTGTTTCTGGTCTCAGATGAGTGTTCTTTCCTTCAGGTTCAGTCTCCTTCTTTTGGTGACGCACATTTAAAAAGCTACTCAGTAGTCCAAAGACAACAGCCGCAATCCAGAAACGATTAAATGTTGTAGCATTTGGCCCCATTTCTAGTTCACTGAAACGGATAAAAATTGGTGAAAAAGAGAAACAAATTATGCTGCCTATTAATGCAGCTAAGCAATCTATCGGTAAGGAGTCGAGAGACTGTAGCCGTGACAATTTCGTTGGAGCATTCATTTTTTGATAAGGTTAATTAAAACATAATTAAGCACCGAGCGCATAATTAATAATATAAATTTCGGTCACCCTTGTAGTAAAAAAAATTGCTTTTGAAAATGTTTTATTAATTTGGTGTATCTGATTAATAGCGTAAACAATAAAACCTGTAGCGATTGCTGATAGCGTTGTCAGTCAGGGTTTAACATTTCTGCTAACTAACACGTAATCAGGGGGTTTTGATTGCGGGTTACCTATATTTTGATTTTTAGGACTCTTCGTCTAACTCTACTAATTTGCCAATGTTAAAGTCGATCATCACCCAGCCTTTTAATTTCTTTAAATTATCCAGCAATAATAAAGGAATTTGCCAGTGATGTACCATCAAAAATGGTAGAGGATCATTGAACTGAAAAATGCTATCTGTTCCTTCACTAATTTTTCTTACCCAAGCTTTCAATTGTCCCCAAGATCTGATTTCTGTCAGTCGCCAAAGTTCATGGTAAGTGCAATAAGTTGGTTTGCTATTTGGCAATGGAATTACTGGGTCTTCATTATCATATTTACTGTCGTTTAAATAAGCATCTGCTACTTTGGTATGGTCGTGAAATGTAGTAATAGCTGAGTGAGATCTTGGGTTACATTCTATCGGATAAACTCGATTATCTTCTGTTTGAATAAAGTCAAATGAAATTTGTCCAGTTAAATTTAATTCCTTTACAAACTTTTCTATCCACTTGTAAATTTTGGGATTATCAACATGTTTATAATTGACTTGAAACTCGGATGATTCACAACAACAATGTAGTCTAATTTTTCCTTGCCTTACTGTGCTATGGGTACAATATTCTTTACCTTTAACGAATTCCTGCATAATCCAGGGGTTTTCTTCAGTAATAGGTAAACTTTTTACAAATTGCTTCAGTTCTTGTGTTGAATTCATGGGTAATTTTGTCATATTTAAACGACGCACTGAGTCATAGGGAATACTTTTTAGAATATATTGACTCCCATCAGTCGCAAAATCAAAGTTAATAATTTGTTCTGGTTTAGTCATTAAAAATGATTTGGGAACAGTCAAGCCAAAACTTTTTGCTTTTTCAATAAATGTAAACTTATTATCTAACATTTGATTAATCTCTATATCAAAATGAAAGACTTCACAATGTTCAGATAAAACGGGTTTGACCAGAGATTCATAATAGTTTAGTGCTACACCGGATACTGGGATAAATATGTCTATATTTTCTTCTTTTACGATATCTAATAATTTCTGACAATAACCATTCCAATCTTTTTTAGGATTGGGTACAGTGTAGAAACCTGTAACAGCTTTAGAAAATCTATTCCCTGATAACCAGTATTTGTTTGTTTCTACCATAAAAACTTTATGTCCTGCTTCATCAAATAAACGAGCAAGTTGTAAACACTTTGTCATTTTTGCACCCGTCAACAAGATATTTTTATGGTCTTTATTTAATTCTTTTTTGTGATTTTTTTTCAATAAAGTATTAAACAAAACGGCTGGCAAAATTTTGATTAAATTAAATGGTGCTATTAGTAATAACAATGTTAAAGTGCCTAGAGTTTTGAAAGCACTATAAACACGTGTTGACATTAATAAAATTAATAACATTTTAGGATTTGATTAGAGAACATTATGGCAAATAAAAATTTTATTAACCTCTAAATATTTGCTATTTTTGCTATTAAAAAAAATACAAATTACTAGATAGTAAATTCTCCTAGAAACTAGGTTTATTAATGTCTCTAAGAGAATTATTTTATACATAATTTAAGTCATGGGATTATTTTTTTCATTCACCATAATGACTTTGGGATGATACAAAAGTGCTTCTTCTTCTGTCATTTGAGCGTAGGTAATAATTATTATTTCGTCACCCACTTCATTCATCCGAGCAGCCGGGCCATTGAGACAAATAGTCCGGCTACCCCATTCGCCAGGAATTGTATATGTTTCTAGTCTGGCACCATTATTAACATTAACTATTTGTACTTTTTCATGGGGAAGAATATGGGCAATTTTCAGTAGTTCTTCGTCAATAGTAATAGAACCTTCATAGTACAGTTGTGCTTCGGTTACTTTAACTCTATGCAGTTTGCTCTTTAAGGTTGTAATTAGCATTTGATTGTGTTCCTCAAAATTAGAATGATACTATTGACCTTTGACCTCACGGTCAACCTAAATTTTTACGACTACTTAGTTTCGTCGGATGATAGTTAGACCATCTCGCAATGGTAGTAACACTTGTTCCACTCGGGGGTCATCCGCTACAAACTGGTTAAATTTAGCGATCGCACTTCCATTGGCAGTCTGTTGCTCTGGGGGTAAATAAGGTTGTCCTTGAAGCAGGGTATTATCCACACAGATAAAGCCACCAGGAATTAATAATTCCTTGTCTAGCAGGAGCTTGAAATAATCGACATACTCCTTCTTATCAGCATCAATAAACACCAAATCGAAGGATTCCTGGGCATCTGCCAACTTTTTTAAAGTTTCTAAAGCTGGAGCGACTTCCACCTTAATTTTGCTGCCGTGGGGAGACGCTTCAAAACAAGCACGGGCAAAGTCGGCCACATATTGATCGACTTCACAGGCAACCACCTCTCCATCTTCAGGCAAGGCTTCTGCCATGGCTAGAGCGGAATATCCAGTAAACATTCCGACTTCTAGGATGCGCTTGGCCTTAGTCATGTAGACAAACAACTTGAGGGTTTGTCCTTCAATATGCCCAGAGAGCATCTCTTGCTCCAACTGGCGCACGGTTTCTTCATCTGAGAAAAGCTTACTCCAATCTTCTGTTGCCGTTTTCTGGGCTAAGGCCGCTAGGGCAGGAGACTCTGGAGTCGCACATTCTTCAAGGTAAGGGTCGATTCCAGCGGCTAGGGCTAGTGCTTGTTGGAGAGACGCCATCAGAGAAGCGGGAACTTTCTCCTCTTGAGCCATCTCGACTATCCCTTCAAGCTGTTGCACTAAAATTCCTAAGGGAGTTACGGGCCTTGGAGTTTGGGGAGTTTTTAGTAGGTTACTCATTTTTAGTCCTTTTACTTAAGACCGAGGTCACTGAGGTACATTTCTGTGCCTTTTCCATCATCAGGAAAAGAAGAACATAACTGCTTATGCTTGTCAATGGCTACTTGTAGCAATCTTGACGATACCTCTTGAGCATAATCACAGGAACCAATCCCTGTCGGAAGTGGAGCCCACAAACCCCCTTCTCCTCGCTTGCGGCGCATATTTTTCTGACCTTCAAGCATCAGGTCAATATCTTCTAGGATGGGGTGATAAACAGACAGACCGAGAGAGCGACACAAAGCGATAATGCGATCGCGTTCTTCTGGTTTGAGCCAGCCCATTTCTACCGCTAAAGTCGCGCCGAACGCCATGCCAATGGTGACAGAATGACCGTGCATCAATTTAGCAGCAGGTTCAAAGCGAGGACTCCAGGTGTGACCATAAGCGTGGGGACGGTCTTGGTAAGTCTCGAACATATTTGTTCCTTCATGCTTCATGTAGGAAAACAATGCCCGATAGATGATGGTATCAGCGATCGCTGCGAGTTTCTCATCCCCATTCAGGGTCGCAAAGTGAGTCTCTACTAAGCGGGGACCGTATTGTTCCATTAACTCAAACAGAACCGGATCATCGGTGACTGCCATTTTAATAATTTCTGCCATACCGTTGCGGACGTGACCTGTCGCCAAAGTACGGAAAAAACTGCGGTCTACCAAAGTCACTACCGGAGGATGATAGGAACCAATGCTGTTCTTGAATTGGGCACCGTTGGTACAAGTGCGGGGGGACGGACCAGCATCAATAGCAGCTACAACCGTGGTTCCGACCATAATATAAGGAGTGCGTCGGTGCTGCAGGGCGCAGGCAAGTCCGGCTACATCACTAAGAACACCACCACCTACCACTAGTACGGGTTCGTTACGGGACACGTCGCAGCCATCTTTACCTAAAAATTTCAGCAAGCGGTGGACGGTTTCGGGAGTTTTGTCAGATTCCCAAGCGCGGCAGGGCTGCAAGTTAAGAGGAATTTCATATTCCTCGAAGTAGCGGCGAATTGAAGCTCCGTAAAGCTCATCTACGGTCTGATCCACAATTGCCACACAACGACCGCGACGACTGTAAACCTCTGCCAACGTGGGATTGGCAGGGTTGAAAACTCCGTCCACTAACTTAACTGTTGCCTTTAGCGCATAGGTAGCAGAGATTTCAAAAGAGCGACCATCTCCACTAGCAGCGATTTCTCCATGACCGGTGTACCACTCTGAAGTGCGGTACTTTTCTGGGTGGTGGAATTGAATAATCTGCTCTGATTGTGAAGGAGAGAGCTTTTGTGATCTTGGATTAGGTTTAGCTTGAACCATAATTGTGTTGTTTGGAGATTGCTTGTTTGGATGTACCGACTGCTATGGAAGAATTTACATGGCAAGGCATATTTCTAGGTATATTTCCGTCCCCTAGCCCCCCAATTTGCCAGTGCGACTCGCGGCGAATTTAATTCGACCACTGCAAGGGCACCGGGGCAGGGCACAAAAGCCTAAACTTCACCGAAAATTAGGGAAGCAACGGGGGATGTACCAAAACCAGACCATCTAAATTCATTCTTGAATGTCTTTATGCAAAGCGCGAGTGGGGAAAACTCCTTTTGGCCGCACTGCTAGTCACTCATGGTGGGGGAACCCCCTTTGGCGGCGCTACCTCGCTGCATTGCTTGAGCAACGCTAATTTTACATTTTCTTTAGATTTGCTTTTTCAAGAGTGACTAGGTTAACCTTAGCATCGCTACTTAAGTATTGTAACAAAAATTTACAAATTTTCCTAGGGGTAGCGACAAATTTTTTTAGAAAACTGTATTTCTCAGAACAGACTTAATAGACGCTAAAGGTCTAATACAACCGGAGCACTGCACTGCGAATTATGGCAACACAGCCATGATGAAGAGCCTCTTCTAGGGTGAAGGGGGTCATTCCTTGTGGTTGACATTAGGCGGCTATCCTATTAAGATGAGTATTTACTACTACTAACCTGCTGCTCGGGCTAAACCCACTCACAGTAGCCATACCCGTAATCATTACCCTCCTCAATTCCTGATTGCGACCGGTACAGCTGTTGTGCTAGTAGGGGCTTTTCAACCTTGGAAAAAATAGGTAGGGAGATGGTCACGTGGTCATATGGGGATAATTTTCGACAAGCGATGCAGCGAGGTAGCGCGGTTTTGGGGATCCCCCCCATGAGCGAGTACCGGCTTTGTGTTACGGGTTTTCTTGATAACTAACTGCATCAAGAAATAGTCATAGTCGGGGTTTCCGGCAAATTTTATCAACACTGATTTTTGCTACTTAACATTTCTTTACCCACGTCAGTAGATTAAAGCAGACTAATTAGTCTGGTGTCAAAGGTGCTTATTCACTTATTTTTCATCAAATTTAGTTTTATTTAGCCATTTAGCTATCCTTATATCCTCTTATCTACGAAAATCATGAAATTATTGCCTGTTCAAGCTGTATTGACTGTGGTGAAAGGGACTGGGGTGGTTCACGCTTTCCAAATTTTGTTTAGGGTAAACAAATTTTAGTTAAAAATACCTACTGGATATGAGAGTAATATAATAAGTATTATTGCTTATTAATTCTGATTAAGGTTTCGAGAATATAGATGGGTTTGCCCTGGGGGGAGTTTGAGATAGCATCCCCTGCAGCTGAAGGAAATTGGCTCTAATCTGATCTAAGAGGAATGTATTAGGCATAAATTAACCGTCCTTTGGGAGTAGGAATATCACGCCCCAACTCTTGAGCCGTTTCGATCCACTCTCGGATAATAATTTCTGCATTAGTTACTGCTTCTACATAAGTTTGACCATCTGCCATACATCCAGGTAATTCTGGCACTTCCACTATAAAAGCTTGGTCTGATTCACTCCAATAGATAATTAATTCGTACTTAACTGACATCGCTATCTCCTAAACCGTATTTCACAATTAGATTTCTAACTTGCCTAACTTGATAAGCTTTGGCTTTGGTCCCTAAGGGCTGAATATTAATGATTTCCTCTACATTATCCTTGGTAAAAATGTAGTGATCGCCTCTGATTCGTTCGTCAAAGCCCAATTTTTTGAGTAGCTGACACAGTTCGGAAAACTTGATGTTGTTGTCGGATGTCCCGGTAAGAATTTTTTGCAGCAGTTTTTCATATTTGCCCATTTCCTATACCAAAATATTCTCTAGTTCGTCCAAGTCAAAAATTATTTATGCTTCAAGCGCTCTAAACTTTTCTATAATCATCATTAATAGTTTTAAATTCATTATTGAACTATAATTATTGAACTAAAAATTCATCTTTTAATTTAAGCAATAATTATTATTGACGCACAAATTTTAAACTTGCTTCTGTAGCTAACAACCCATTTTTTCTAGAATATCAAATAATCCATTTATAACAACACTACTATTCACCTATTTAAGTTATAACGATGTTAATTCGTCCACAATAAACTTTGATATCAGGGGGACACTTCCCACACTTCCCACACTTCCCATACTTGCCACACTCCCTACTCCCTCAAAAAAAAAATTGTTAGAAAAATTTAAATAATATGCTACAATATGTTATTTTTTATGCTATACTAAAATCGTGGACAATAAAATCCACGGGAAGAGCCAGCCTAAGAGTTTTCCTAGGCCACAGGCTGGCTCTGGGTCCCCTTTACAGGAGATAACTTAATATTATGTCCCATCGCCTATACCCATGGGTAATGGTGAGGTTGTTACCACCGATGCCACCAGTGGTTTTCGCTCGGTTCGAGAACCCTGCTGATGCTAATGGCTATGTGCAGGTACTGAAACTGCTGATGCCTGGTGTCAAGTTTCTAATTTTTTTTGACCTTGATCAATAATCATGATTGACGCACAAATTCAGAACTTGATTCTGTAGCTAACAAGCCATGGTTTTGTTTAAATTCAGCCAACAACCGAAAAAAATATTCAAAACCTACTTTTTCATCATGACAAGAAAGCATAATTAACTTAGCCCATGACGTAACCAACTTAACCCCCAGTTTTTCCTGTAGCCAAGGTTGAAACTCCTCATAAAATTTTGCTTCTGCTTCAGTCAACTCAATATCCATCTCACTGCGAGCATATTCATAGCCAACTAAAAACATAAATAAATCGGTTACCGAAGGACGACCAATATACATACCAGGTAATTTTTCGATTTTTTCTAGAATATCAAATAATCCATTCATAACAACACTACTATTAACCTATTTAAGTTATAAGGATGTTAATTCGTCAGATATTAATTACATTTTGGTTTCAATGATAAAAGAATTCAACTGTGTTGCAAATCATCCCAACATCTCCTCTAGCGCATCAAGATCTGCCCGAATTTCATCCTCAAGCGTCCGCGATTTTTATAAAATAACCTTTGGTGCTTCATATTGCACCTCTTCATACTCAATTTCTTTGTAACGATTGTAATCAAAGGGTTGGGAACGGGGAAACTCCGCACCCAACCCTTGTATTCCTTGCAATTGAAAATTGCGATTAAACTACAGCAGGCTCCTTATCGGCAGACTTAACTTTACTCAAAAGCTCTTGCAATTTGTCACCCTCAATTACTTCGGTGTCCAATATTTCTTTAGCAATGGTTTCGAGCAACTCCCGATTCTCGTTCAGAATTGCTAATGCTTGTTGATGACCTGTTTCGACAATCTCTTTAACTTCATCATCAATCGCCTTAGCAGTTTCATCACTGACATTGCGGCGGGGATTCATCATCCCATCTCCGAGAAAGCTTGACTGCTGACCTTTCTGGTAAGCTAAGGGTCCGAGCACTTTACTCATGCCATAGGTGGTTACCATTTGCTCCGCTAAATCCGTAGCTCGTTGGAGGTCATTGGAAGCGCCAGTGGTAATGCTATTAAACACAATCTCTTCCGCTGCCCGTCCACCAAGCAAGGTGGCAATCTGACCGTGGAGTTCTTTTTCATCCATTAAGAAGCGGTCTTCTGTAGGCATTTGCAGGGTATAGCCTAGTGCTGCCATCCCCCGTGGCACAATGGAGATTTTAGCAACTTTACTACCACCAGGCATCAAAGCACCAACTAGAGCATGACCGACTTCATGGTAAGCAACGATGGTTTTCTCTTTGTCATTGAGCACCCGGCTTTTCTTCTCTAGACCAGCTACTACTCGCTCAATGGCTTCAGCAAAGTCGGCTTGGGTTACTTTTTCCTTGCGGTTACGGGCAGCTAACAGGGCTGCTTCATTAACGAGATTAGCAAGGTCAGCACCAGCAAAACCAGGAGTACGAGTTGCGATCGCTTTTAGATCCACATCTTCCCCAAGCTTAACTTTCTTAGCATAGATTTCTAGAATTTTCAAGCGACCGGCTAAGTCAGGACGGTCTACCAACACCTGCCGATCAAATCGTCCTGGACGTAACAGAGCTGGGTCTAGGGTTTCAGGGCGGTTAGTGGCTGCTAGGACAATTACCGTAGCATCACCAGCAGCAAACCCATCCATTTCCGTTAGCAACTGGTTGAGGGTTTGTTCCCGCTCATCGTTGCCACCAACAAAACCACCACCACTAGCACGGGACTTACCAATAGCATCCAACTCATCAATGAAAATAATACAGGGAGCTTTCTTTTTGGCCTGTTCAAATAAATCCCGAACTCTGGCAGCACCAGCACCGACAAATAGTTCTACAAATTCCGATCCAGAAATACTAAAGAATGGTACACCAGCTTCTCCAGCCACTGCTTTAGCCATTAGGGTTTTACCCGTTCCAGGAGGTCCAACTAATAGCACTCCTTTTGGAATTCGTGCTCCTATGTTAGTAAACCGTTGGGGCGTTTTGAGAAAATCGACAATTTCCTGTAATTCAGTCTTGGCTTCTTCTACCCCAGCCACATCATTAAAAGTAACTTTGGTAGCATCATCTTGTACATAAACCTTAGCTTTACTCTTGCTAATGGAAAGAGCACCTTGGGGTCCGCCACCACCAAAACGTCCTGCAAAAAACTGCAAAATGCCAACAAAAATCAGTGGAGGTATCACCCAGCTGAGCACGATGGCAAACCAGCTTCGTTTAGGGGGAGGAGCAGCAGCAAATTCTACTCCTTTATCTTCTAGCCGTTGGGGTAACTCTAGGTCATAGATTGGGGTGGTGATCAGAATTTGTCCTGCCTCTTCAGTATCAGCTTTGAGCTGATATTGGATTTGGTCTTGCCCAACATAAACCCGCGCTACCTTTCCATCTTGGACTTGGTCAATAAACAAGCTGTAGGGTACCCGAGGGATTTTCTGTCCGAAGAACCCAGGCAAGAATAAGTTAGCTACAAGAAATAAACCCCCTAAAAACAAGAGAATATTGCCAATTAGGCGAGATCGAGGGGGTTGAGGTTTGTCTTTAATACTCATAAATGCAAACTAGTTAAATGCAAACTAGTGTTTGTTTAAAATGCTTTTGTTATAGAGGGTGAAAGCCCTCACTCTTAGCCTACCAGGGTACGGTTAAAAGTTATACCAATTGTTCAAAGTAGGACTACAGATGCAGATGAGGAGATAAGGAGATAAGGAGATAAGGAGATGGGGAGATCAAATTAACGTGTAGCGGTGTCAGCCCTAAGAATTGGTATTAACTCTAAAATTCCAGACTTACTTGATCAGGGTAAACCCATCTTATTTTTGAAATGCCTATGATAAGTATTTTTGCTTACTAGTTATGAAATCTTTTGTTAGTAAGGCTTCTACAATTTAGATGGATTAGATAAGTATTTTTGCTTACTAATTGTGCAATCTTGTGTTAGTAAGGCTTCTACAATTTAGATGAGTTGATCATAGAGTAATCATATGGTCAACTCTAGGCAAAGCTTTCTATTCAGAAATAGACTTAGACGGCTTCCAACCAATCAAAGATTTGATCTAATTGATCTAATGTAATTAGTCCGTATTGCCAAAGAATCATGGGTAAAAAGGTTGGGCTTGGTTCGCCCTGGCGTAGGGCCAGGGCAATGGAAGCCCCAGGAATCTCTAACTCTTCCTGTAACCAGCGAATCAATTTAGTAAGCACTGAATACTGCATCGACCTCTGGTTTAGGAATTGGGCAGAGAGTTGCTAGCAAAAGCATCCATGGCATAGGCCGGAGTGCGATCGCTATAGTCAGTTTCTTGACCAGTTACGGATTTGGCCAGTTTGTTGAAAGAATCACTACGCCAGTTGCGCTCATGGATGGGCTTGGTTTGCTCACCACGGAAGTAAGCTTGAGTACCAATTAGTGCAGCAGCAGTCCAACCCACAATTAACAGTGCAATTACAATAGTCATAATTTTCTCCTTTGTGTTTTACAAGCTAGTGGTCAAATAAGTAACGAATGATTTAGCTGATACCGAAGGCGGTCAAAATTAACAAGCTGACTAAGAAGCTAGCAATAGCACCTTGGGAAATATAATTACGTTGCTGTTCTACTGAAGGGAAATCTGCGTAGTAAATCTCGGTTTCAGGGGCGTAGTTGTTGAGCACTCCGGTTTCATCAACGGTGGTGTACATAGTGGACTTGGTAATGGTGTTAGTGCTGAAAGTCATTTGGTTTTTTTCTCCTTTGTGTGTTTTACAAGCTTTGGGTCTAACAGTTAAAGCATTGCTTGATTAAAGTATCAAATGCTTTTTGATTAGGAATTGGGCAGAGAGTTGCTAGCAAAAGCATCCATGGCATAGGCGGGAGTGCGATCGCTATAGTCAGTTTCTTGACCAGTGACGGATTTAGCCAGTTTGTTGAAAGACTGACTACGCCAGTTGCGCTCATGGATGGGCTTGGTTTGCTCACCACGGAAGTAAGCTTGAGTACCAATTAGTGCAGCAGCAGTCCAACCAACAATTAACAGTGCAATTACAATAGTCATCATTTTCTCCTTTGTGTTTTACAAGCTAGTGGTCAAATAAGTAACGAATGGTTTAGCTGATACCGAAGGCGGTCAAAATTAACAAGCTGACTAACAAGCTAGCAATAGCACCTTGGGAAATATAATTACGCTGCTGTTCTACTGAAGGGAAGTCTGCGTAGTAAATCTCGGTTTCAGGGGCGTAGTTGTTGAGGACTCCGGTTTCATCAACGGTGGTGTACATAGTGGACTTGGTGATGGTGTTAGTGCTGAAAGTCATTTGGTTTTTTTCTCCTTTCGTCTTTCTGTAAATAAATATAACACTATGTAACTTTTTGTTTCAACGTCTTGACAGATACTTTTTGTAGTGCATACCGTATAGAGTCAGGTGTAAAAACCCGACAAAAAGGTAAAAAGCCTCAAATATAAATAGTTAACAACAGTAAATAGGCGTAATTAGCAGTAATTACGCCTATAAAACCAAATAATGGCTGATAATCCTTATTTATAAGTGTTGAAATCTAAGTGTTTACGTCTAAGGGTTTAAGTGTGATTGTTTAAGTTATTACTTTCGGCCTATATCTTTAGGAATAGATGGCATCCCGCCAGTCCGATCCTAGTCAGCCTTTAGATAATGAGGAGTTAATAGACTGATCCGATGTATAGCAAGATGTTTACACAGGACTTACTGGGTAAGTCCTGTTGATAGAAGCAAATGTTGTGGGCATTGGGGGGCAAGGATCATGCCCTACCCTTATTGATTACCCCTACAATTGATTACTCCTGTAACAGAGTCTTAGACACAATTCTGGTTTTCTTACGATCAGCTTCTGAGAGCTCTTCCCCAGTTTGCAAAATCGTAGCATTGGTTTGCAGTACCGTTGCGGCTCCTTTATCCCCCATCTGGATAGCGGTTTTTGCCGCAGTTTGTAACATGGTGGCAGCCCCAGCGCGATCGCCCTGCTGTAATTTTGTTTCCGCAATTTGAGTCTGACGGTATTTAGCTAAAGCTAGAATATGCTTCTGTACCTCAGGATTGGGAACTGGTTGATAAGCCTCCTGGAAATTTGCCTGGACTGGCACGATCTCCGACAGTAACTCTTGTCCACCACTGGATGGGTCATCATATCTGACTTGTAAATGGGCAATGGTTTGACGACCCTCTGGCATTTTACCAACATACAAGTTAGCGAGAATCACCCGTTGTGAATCAGTCATCAAATCTCCCAAACGTACCATAAAGCGATCGCCTTCTGATTGTGCTGGGAGTTCAATCGCATCTGGTGCTACTTGGGCAATGGGTTTAAGTTCTGCTAACCGCACTTTTGGCATTAAATCCAACAACAGATAAGCATTAGTTAAGCCCACAGACTGCATGCGGTTGAACAAACGTGCAAACTCACTCAGGGCTTGCTCTGGTTCTTCAATGTAAGACAAGCTACCAGTCGCAATATCCGAAATTTTTTCTAAAATATCTTGGTTCCAGTTGGAACCGAATCCCAGACTGTTGATAGTCAAGTTATTTTCAGCAGCCAGTTCAGCTAATTTTAAGCAACTTTCATTATTTCCATGTTCGTTTTCCCCATCAGTCAGGAGAAACACCTGAGATACAGTGTCTTGTTTAGCTTTAATTAATTCTTTAACCCCTAGCTTTAGACCTTCATCAATGGCAGTACCCCCATCAGCCGCAAGTCGGTTAATCTTTCGTTTGATTTGGTCTAGGTTGCCCATCGGTTGATTGCGAACCAGCACTTTGGCTCTGTGGTCAAAGGCCACAATCGAGAGGCGGTCATCCGGTTGCAGGCGATCAATTAACCCCACTGCTGCTTGCTTGACAGTTTCCAGGGGCTGTCCATGCATGGAGCCACTGTGGTCGAGTACCAGACACAAATTCAAGGGTACACTTCGACTAGAGGAAGCAGCGATCGCAGAAATCGCCATGGATAACTGACGCTGACTACTCGGTTGATTAGCATCAATATTAGTATCGTTAAGGGCTGGGTGCAAACCAACTTTCATGTTAGATAGCTCCTAAGGCAGCAAGGGTAATTGATAATGGGTGTAGAGGCTATCGGTCAGCATGGGTGTAGCCATTGAGCTGCTTACAATAACCCCCAAATAAGAAAGTTTTCCCCCATGTTACAGTTTTAACCTTTAGGGTGGTAACCGGCACGAAGAAAGTATGGCAAGCTACACTGGTTAGAGATAGTGCCATTATTGCAGCCCCAAATATCATGAAACGACCCATCCAGGCTGTTCAATCCACCTACTATGGTAGACCTGCCCAGCGGACACCGCCACCAGACTTACCCTCGCTGTTGTTAAGTGAGCGGATTGTATATTTGGGTATGCCCTTGGTGAGTGCGGTAACAGAATTAATTATTGCCGAACTGTTGTATTTACAGTACGACGACCCAGACAAGCCCATTAAAATTTACATCAATTCCACCGGCACATCCCGTTACGATGGCCAACCCGTGGGTTTTGAAACCGAAGCCTTTGCCATCTGTGACACCATAAATTACATCAAGCCCCCTATCCACACTATTTGTATTGGTTCAGCCCTCGGGATGGCAGCCATGCTCCTCTCCGCAGGAACCAAAGGCTGTCGGGCAAGTTTACCCAATGCCACTATTGTCCTACATCAGCCCAGGAGTTATGCCCAGGGTCAAGCCACGGATATCCAAATTCGTGCTCAAGAAGTTCTGACCAATAAGAAGACGATGCTCAATATCTTGTCTCGCAATACCGGTCAAGACCAAGAAAAAATTGCTAAAGATATGGATCGCTTCCTTTACATGACACCTCACCAAGCCCAAGAGTATGGTCTGATCGACAGGGTGCTAGAACCTCAAGAGCTTGATACTCCGATTCCTGCTGGTATTACTTAAGTTGTAAGTTATCAGCAATCAGCAATCAGCTTATGCGCACGCTACTTGAGGTGCTATCAGCAATCAGCGATTAGCGCTACCCACAGGCTAGAAGCCTGTGCCACGCACGCTACTTGAGGTGCTATCAGCGATTAGCGCTACCCACAGGCTAGAAGCCTGTGCCACGCACGCTACTTGAGGTGCTATCAGCGATTAGCGCTACCCACAGGCTAGAAGCCTGTGCCACGCACGCTACTTGAGGTGCTATCACCTTCCCACAATCTAGTAATAACTCGGAGCAAATTATGCCAATTGGTGTGCCCAAAGTTCCCTACCAGATGCCAGGAAGTCAGTATACTGAATGGATTGACATCTACAACCGTCTCTACCGGGAACGCATTATTTTTCTAGGCAAAGAGGTTGATGACGAAATCACCAACCAGATCATTGCGGTGATGCTATATCTCGACTCTGAAGATAATAGCAAAGATATTATCCTCTACATAAACTCTCCTGGTGGTTCAGTCACCGCAGGCATGGCTATTTATGACACCATGCAGCATATCAAATCCGATGTAGTCACCGTTTGTGTTGGTCTAGCTGCCTCCATGGGGTCTTTCCTGCTAGCTGCAGGTAAAAAAGGAAAACGAATCGCCTTGCCTCACTCCAGGATTATGATTCACCAACCCTCTGGGGGAACCCGTGGACAAGCTACGGATATTGAGATTGAAGCTAGGGAAATTTTGCGGATTCGCCATCAACTCAATGAAATCTACGCCCAAAATACCGGTCAAGCCCTAGAGAAAATCGAAAAAGACATGGATCGGGACTTTTTCATGTCAGCGGATGAAGCCAAGGAGTATGGCTTGATTGATCAAGTCATTGACCAGAGAGCACTCTAGAGTGTTGGTCTGGTAAATTTGATCAGAACTTACGCCGCCAAGCCGGTTATTAACGGTAATTACACTTTGATTTATTACCAAAAAGTGGGTTCTAACCGTCTTGGTGGGTAAGGGCTGTTTGATGATCTGGTGATCAAGTAGTTTGAACTTCCCCACCCTGAAGAGGGATGGGGATTCCCAGGCACAACAACGCTCGTTGCTGTTCTCTCCTAGGGCGTGACTTTCCCCCGCACCGGAGGTAGCTGAGTGGGGTCAATACCCAGTTTTTTTTGAGACCCTTACTTTTTAAATTAACACTATTTGAAACGGAATATTCATCCCGGAGACGAAACCTTAGGATAGTGGAGCCTTTATGGTTGGCAGGCTATGCAGAAAAAGGTTAAAACTTGAGGCGCGACCCCGTAATTTAATTCTTCAAACGGAAAGCGCGCCTCCATTGATTAAGGCGACCACTACCTTACGGTAACTTCAAGACCTAAGAGAACGGGGTATTCTTTTCCCTCTCAAACTCTCCGACTCTGATAAATTTGCGTAGGGTGCGTTAGGGACGGGCTCGCTCTGAGCGCCTCGTATCCAGTGTTGGGATAGCCCGTCCCGTAACGCACCACCTTATATTCATTCCTTGATTAAGCAATGCCGATGATCCGCTGATCAAGTAATATAAAGGGAAAAGTAGTTACATTATTGAATAGGGTACTCTATATATAGGAAAAAAATAAGTCTGTCTAAACGCTTATTGATTACTTATCCCATTGATGAATCTGGCTGATTGCTATCGCTTATTGGGTGTAGATCCAGGAGCAAAGCAGGTTGAAGTAAAGGAGTCTTATCGGCGTCTGGCACGTCGGTATCATCCTGATATTAACCCTGGAGACAAGCTTGCCCAAGAAAAGTTTATTCGGTTTACGGAGGCTTATAAGCTTCTCCTCAGTGTTATCAAAGAGTCTGACCGTGAACCAGTCTTAACCTCCACCACTAGCTTTGGTAATCAGAGTAATCAGCCTGAGGACTCACCTCCGACAACCTCAACTTGGGTCACGCCTAAGCCACCATCCGTTGAAATCAATCAACCCCTCTCACCAGTGGAACAACAGCTGAAGTGGGATTCCTAANTAAGGGTTTTGAGGATAGAGAATAGAGAATAGGGGAAAGCAGGCTATCAAAGGTTTTGATGATTTATAAATATGTGCTGCGCCCTAATTTTGTAGTGCCATCGCTTCATAGCGAAACACTTTGTATAGCAATGGAAATACCGGTTAGGACAGTATTGTTTGACTCAAAAACTGTCAACTGAAAAACTTCCTAACTATTTATCCCAACTCTTCAAATACCTTAAACATGGGTAGATACATAGCGAGCAAAATAGTACCAACCATACCCCCAAGTACCACAATCATCAGTGGCTCTAAAATACTAGTTAGAGCTTTCACAGCTTGTTCCACTTCATCTTCATAAAAATCGGCAACTTTCATTAACATGGCATCTAGTTCACCAGTTTCTTCACCGATACTAATCATTTGAATTGCCATTGGTGGAAACACGTCATATTTTTGTAATGCCAGACTAATTACTCCTCCTTGTTGTACCTCGTCCTTGGCTGAATCAATGGCATTAGCAACTACTTGATTACCAGAAGTATCTCGAACAATTTCCAGGGAAGTTAATATCGGTACTCCTGAACGAGTTAAAATATCATTCCCTACCCTATTTCCATTTGTACCTATTTTAAAAGGAGGTGGTAGTGAATCGAAATTGCGCTCAGCAGTGCAGGCACTACGAGCGGATCAAACTTTGAATCAACTAGAACCATTGTTAGCTTTTTTCGCTAGCTTCGTCTTAGAGATACCATTAATTCAACAAATCATGAGGTGGGATATGACAGTATTACGTGAATCACCCTGGTATCAGGAAATTTTACAAGAAGGAATCCAACAAGAACGTCTACGGAGTTTAGAACGCATCCTTAACTTGCGATTTAGAGATATTCCTTTAGATATATCCCGGAAAATGGAAGCCTTAAGTCTCGAACAATTAGACGAGTTAATCGCCATAGCATTAACTGTGAATTCTTTAGATGAGTTTAGTCAACAGTTGCCCAATTAATTAAATAGAGCCACACCCCACCTTGCCTGTGGGGTAATTTTTTCTCGGCTATTAGTTTTGATGCGCTCAATCGACTATATAATTTTAAGTTGATATAACTTTATCATAGCTATTAGGTACACAGGATTTTTTACCTATTCCCTTATTCAAGCCTTGTTAATTATGTTACAAAATCAAGAAACAGCATCTGAAACTAAAGCTGAAACTAAACAGGATATCCCTTCTGTATTTAGGATCTCTCCTATAATTCGGATTACCCTAATCACATTTTATTGGGCGCTGTTGATACCATTACCGTTTTTAGCTAAAGTATCATCGACTCCAGTATCGCCAATAGTCCTGTGGATAGGAATTAGCTTAGGATTTATCGCCCTCTATGGAGCTTTAAGCGAACAGGTGATTGTAGATGAGGAAAAAATTCAGGTGGCTTATCCCAATTGGGTGCCCCGATTCTTTCGCAAAGGTTGGCAATTACACTGGAAAGAGGTGAAAGACTTAAAAATGCGCACCACAGGTCAAGGAGGGCTTGTTTACTATTTCATTAGTCAGTCTTCTGACCAAGCTTACTTGCTGCCAATGCGAGTAGTGGGATTTAATCGCTTAGTTAAGTTAGTACAAAACTATACCGGTATAGATACCACCGATATTCGTCCCCTAGCCCAGCCTTGGATGTATCTAATTTTGTTTGGATTCACCCTCTTGCTATTACTTGTAGATACCTGGACAATAACCACAGCTATCAATCAGGGTTTAATTTATTGATGACAGTGTATTAATGGGTAAGCATTCAGCTAATGCGCTACGCGCACGCTACGCGAACAGCTATCAGTTATCAGCTATCAGCCTATGGGCTACGCGCACGGTACTTGAGGTACTATAGCACTACGCATTAAGATGTTTGACATTGTCTTGATGCAAAGCGCGAGTGGGGGAAACCCCCTTTGGCGGCGCTGCATCGCTCCTAAACTCCGAAACGTAAGTAATCCCTTACTTTTGACTTTTGACGCAATAACCTTGCTGACTTGCGCGTAGCGCTATAAAAGCACTATCTGTAGCACCATCTGTAGCCCATTAGCTGAGAGCTGAGAGCTGAGAGCTGAGAGCTGAGAGCTGAGAGCTAAAACATTGATAATTTTGAATTGGAGCGAAGTGATTGACTAATCCCTTGTTGCAGCTCAAACAGGTAAGCCTGACCCTTTCAACCAAGGGGAAAGCGGCTGGGATACCTATATTAACGGATATTTCTTTCGAGGTCAGCCAATGCGATCGCATCAGCGTGATTGGACCATCCGGTGCGGGTAAAACCTCTTTGTTGCGCCTGTTGAACCGACTCAGTGAGTCTACCCAGGGGAATATTTACCTAGATAATCAGAACATCCGGAATATCCCTGTCCTAGAATTGCGCCGACAAGTAATGCTGGTACCTCAAGAACCAAAACTGTTAGGGATGACCGTTCAGGAGGCTCTAGCTTATCCGTTGGTATTGCAACAGTTGCCAAAAAAAGCGATTGCACAACGGACACAAGGGATTCGAGAGAGACTGCGCATCCCAGCCGAGTGGTTAGAGCGTACAGAGTTACAACTGTCTTTGGGACAACGGCAATTGGTTGCGATCGCACGAGCACTAGTTGTCCAACCAAGGATAGTGTTACTCGATGAGCCAACCTCAGCCTTAGATGCTGGTATAGCCTCTCAGGTGATCAGGGTATTTACCGATTTAGCCCGAAAGGAGCAGATCACAATTTTGATGGTCAATCATCAGCTAGATATGGCTGAGTTATTTTGTAATCGACTATTGTATTTGCAAGATACTCAGTTACTCCAAGACAGTCCAGCTGAGCAGATTAATTGGCAACAGTTGCGAGAGAGATTAGTACAAGCAGAAGCTAAAGCATCTCAAGAGTGGGCGTAATCATTAGTTATTATAAATTACCAATTACCAATTACAGCGTTTTTGATAACTATCAGGTATACAGAATTTTTTCACTATTGCTAGCATGCCTATTGCTAGCATGCCTATTGCTAGCATGCCTATTGTCTATTGCCTCTTGCCTATCATGCGTCTAACCTCTCTTGATGTCTTTCGAGGTATTGCCATGGCTAGCATGATTCTAGTCAACAATCCAGGAAGTTGGTCTTATGTCTATCCCCCCTTACTTCACGCTAAGTGGCATGGTTTTACACCCACAGACTTAGTATTTCCTGCCTTTTTATTTATTGCTGGTGTAGCAATGGCTTTTTCCTTAGTCAAGTACACCAATAACAACCAATCCGTATCCCAAGGGTATTGGCGTATTGGCAGGCGATGTGCCATTCTATTTGCCCTAGGCTTACTGCTCAATGGTTTTCCGACTTACGACTGGGATACTCTTCGGATTATGGGTGTCTTGCAGCGCATTAGTCTTGCCTATCTCCTTAGTGCTGTAGCAGTGCTAAATCTAAGACGACGGGGTTTGTGGGTACTGACCGGAATAGTTTTGTTAGGGTACTGGGCAGCGATGTCTTTAGTGCCAGTTCCTGATTATGGTGCTGGTAATCTCACACCGGAAGGGAATTTTGCTGCCTATATCGACCGTATGGTATTGGGAACAAACCATTTATATAAACAAGCTCAATTTGATCCAGAAGGACTGTTTAGCACCTTACCGGCGGTAGTAACTGTCTTAGCTGGCTATTTCGTTGGGGATTGGCTACGCCATCAACCGATACAGTCCCGTACTAGTTTGGGATTAGTACTATTTGGTGTAGGTTGTCTTGGTTTAGGCTGGGTTTGGGATTTTTGGTTCCCAATTAACAAGCAGCTATGGACAAGTTCCTATGTCGTCTTTGCTGCTGGTTGGTCGATGCTGTTACTTGCTGCTTGTTATGAATTTATTGAAGTGCGGGGATTTCGCCGATGGGGATGGCCCTTAAAAGTGATGGGGTTAAACGCAATTTTTCTGTTTGTAGCATCTGGTTTAGTAGTTCGTATCCTGTATCGAACTAAGGTAGGGACAGGTGATAATGCTGTGAGTACCTATACTTGGATTTATGAGAATCTGTTTCGGTCCTGGGCTGGAGCCATGAATGGTTCTTTGATCTTTGCCATAGTGAATGTACTGTTGTGGTGGTTGATTCTTTATGGGATGTATCAACGACGCTGGTTGATTAGAATTTAATGGTTAATGGTTGTTGGTTAATGCTTAATTAACCATTAATAAATCTTGTGGGTTGCCAATTCTGTCCCAGATTTTAGATCATTCTCATTTATCCCTTGATTAAAGCGATAGCCAACATTACGAACCGTTTGAATAATACTGGGTTGTCGAGGATCGGTTTCTATTTTTTTGCGCAGGGCAAGGACGTGGGTATCGATAGTGCGTGGATTGTCAATAGCATTGGGCCAAGCGCGGCGCAATAATTCAGAGCGACTCAAAGCCATTCCCTCTGCTTGGGCGAGTACATATAGCAAACTAAATTCTTGGGGAGTCAGGTCAATAAACTCTTCTTTAAAGCGGACACGACGCTGGACTAAATCAATTTTGAGATCACCGTAGTCCAGAGACAGGGGAGCCACCGTAATACGGAGGCGACGGATTAGGGCTTCCACCCGTGCCATAAATTCCTGTATACCAAAAGGCTTGGTCAGGTAATCGTCTGCCCCAGCTTTAAGACCAGTGACGATATCTCTTTCACTATTACGAGCAGACAACATTAAAATTAGAGATTTTCGCTGTTGCTGAAGCCAGCAGCAGAACTCAACCCCATCGCTGTCTGGTAAATCAGAGTCTAGGATAACCAGAGTTGGTTGGCGATGGTGAAACTCTTCCTTGGCTTGATCAAGATTTTGTGATTGATATACCCCATAGCCGGATTTCTTCAGGTGTGACCCTAGAAGCGATCGCAAATGAGGGTTTCCTTCAATAATCTGAATTCTAACTGAACCCACGGCACTTCAAAGTCCTCTTAGCCTTAGCCGTTGGGATTTAATTGTAGCAAAAGCAACATCAACATTCTGTAACAAGTGCTACTGATCAGACTGATAGTGGCTTGGGTTTTTCAAATAGGACTTCCTAGGGACACGAAATAGACCAGGTCAGAGGAACAAAGGGACAATAGGAAAAATTTTAAGTCACCAGTATTTTTAATTCACAGTTTTAGATTATATCATATAAAATGCAATTTAGTCTAGCTAACATAACAAATAATTGAGAAAACTATCGAGGACTTGCTAGTTTTGCTAAACTTAAAATAAGTTGGCGTATCGGAGTTTCTACTGAGTGAGCCAATACCGCTAGTGTTGATACTCAAAATTTATTAAGACTATGCTGCAAGATCCTCAAGCTATACGCTGCTATCAAAAACTTACTGACTCCCTAGTCGATTTGTGGAATCGAGGTTATAGCTTCGACGAATTGCGGCTATATATCGATGGCTATCTTTCTGCCTTAAAACACACAAATACCCTTGAATCCTACATAATCTACCGTTTAGAAGAAGATGCCACTCGCTATCTTCGTGACCCATCCAACTTTGAGATGGTACCAATGCCACAGCCAGAAACCGACTACTATTAAACCTTAAACACAGAAACATCAAGCGAGAGTTAGCCACTTAATTTATTGAGTGGGCAGCGAGCGTACCGGGATTTATCCCGGCCATCGTGTTAGAATAGAATAGCGAGTAAGAACAAGGTTGGTCGCGTTGATATTTTGCTAGTACGGTGAAATTCCAGCCAGTAAGAGACGGGGTATATCCTACTCCTCAAGGAACAGGCAAGCAATGCAGCAAAAAGTAGTGATTTATTGCCCTGATTTGTTTGGTACAACCACTCCGAAAGCTATTCAAATTAAAAGTAAATCCACAGATTGACTTCTTGTCAATCCGAGGGAGGTAGGGCAGTTTTGAGTCTGCCGCAACGGTACAGGTTAGATTTTTTCTAGTCAGTATTGTAAGCGTTGTGGAGCGTGGTTTTAACCCGCCTAATGACATCAGCCTAGAATCCCTGCGTTTTCAAACCAGGGAGAACTCAAACAGAGAACCCCACTGAATCATATTAAGTCCATTGGAGTGCTCATCCTATCCGTTAGCTGGTAATAGGCCATTACCAATTAACTATTACCCATTACCCATTACCAAAAAGAGATAGGCTATTCTCTTTAGTGATTAACTGGACTTGATATCAGTGGGTTTTCTGAGCAATCTGGTTTTCCCAAATACCGATTAAATTCTGAACCCTCTCATCCCAACCATATTGGGAAACACACTCCCTACCGTTGCGACCCATTTCCTGTCGCAACGTTGGGTTCTCAATTAATATTTTGAGCTTGTCGGAGAAATCTTCCTGATTCTGGGGAGTGAACAAAAAGCCATTCAATCCGTCTTGGATATTCTCCACTACCCCACCTGCTTCAGGAGCGAGCACAGGAATTCCAGCAGCGAAGGCTTCTAATATAGTTAGCCCTCTAGTCTCCTTCTCAGATGCTGTGATATGAATATCACTGTTGACCAACAAAGCTGGAACATTTTCCGGTGGGACTCTACCGAGGAAGTAACTATTTGGTGTTAACTTACTTAACCTGGTAGCAATCTCATCCCGCATCGGACCATCACCAACAATGATCAGTGCGATTTGGTCACTGTTGACCTTTTGTACAACTCGCGAAAAGGCATTTAGGGTAAATTCCCACCCCTTATCTGGAGTTAACCTACCTAAGAAAACTAACTTAACTTTACTGTCAACCCCTCTAAGGTCATAGTTCTTATCAAAAAACTGTTCCTCTTGTAAATCCGCAGAGAATTTACTAGCATCAAAACCAAGTAAATTGGCATAAGTGGTGTTTTTAATGCCTAGATCGATAATTTTTTTATGGGTAATCCGACTAGACACTAGGGTGACATCATAAGAATTATACACTGAAAGCAATATGGTTTTAAAAATAAATTTAATTCCAGCGACGACCAAAGACGGTAGAGAAAAGTAATCTTCGGCATAGTCGAGAAAATTAGTCCTAAAAAAACTCACACAGGGAATACCAGCCTTTTTAGCAAAAGCCACCCCAGGCACTCGAAAAAATCCAAAAAACAGTCTTTCTGGTTCATCAACATGAATAATATCGGGCTGGAATTTTTTTAATTCCTGGAGGAGGATTGAATAGGAACTCCTACGCACCTGACGCTCAAAATCTAAGTCCATGAATGGAGTACTCGGTAAATTGATGATTCTCACTCCAGGCATGATTTGACCAGTATAATCTCGCCAATTGGGATAGACATCTTCTAACGCACTGTAGTCAGGACAAAATAACAACACCTGGTGTCCCCACTGACTCAGTCGTTGTAGCCTAGATAATCCACTAACTGTTACGCCATCAATGACAGGTAAGAATCCAGAGGTGATAATAGCAATTTTCATAGGTTAGTAGAATCTATTAGACTCAGAGCGTGTTTAATCTGTAGAGCCAAAGTATTGAGGATGGATCAATTTTTGCATAAATCATCAGCAAAACAGATCAGGCAAATCTAATAACGTTTCATAGCAAATCCGGGTTAATTACCCCCTTTTTAAGCAAAAAGCGTGAGGAGCTTTAGGAGCTTCAGGAGCTTCAGGAGAACAGGAGAAAGAATGCTGGAATCATAAAGAGGGTTTTTGAAGCGAATTTGCTATCAAACACTACTGGAGCTAGTCAAACCTAAGTTAGGGTGAATAGCATCCGGCAGTTCCTTTTCCACTCGCCGTATGGGTGAATATCGATAAGCGATAAAGCTTGCCAGGATGTTCAGCAATCCCATCAACAGCAACAGCAAGCCCATCCCACGCCCTGGACCAACTCCAATGATATGTCCAATACTACCTGCTAACAATCCATCCGTAGCCATCATCGGTTCTAAAACATGATCGACTAACGGTCCGGTTAGCATGTGGGCAAGGATCAATAAGGAGTTTTCGATAGCCAGTTGTAAGGCAAAGACCCGTCCTTGCAGATTAGCTGGGACTTTGTTCTGCCAGATAGTCTGATTACAGCTAACGATAATGGGTTGAGCAAATAAGACACCAAAAGCCCCAAGAGCAGCCAAGCTCACAGAAGCGCGGCACCCACCTAAAAGTAAGAACAAGCCTTGCAGGATTACAAAGCTAAAAATACCGTATATCCTGGGCTTGGGTCCTCCCCAGGTAGCCATGACCAAGCTACCAATCAACATGCCACAACCGCCAATAGATAAAATGACCCCAAGTTCAGCACTGGAGGCAAAACTTAACACCAGTGGCCAGAACAACACCTGAAGAATACCCACACTGAAGTAGACCACGGCAAAGAACATCAGCAACCCTCGCAGTCCTTGGCGTTTGGCAATGTAACGCCAGCCTATTACAATATCTTGGCGCAGTTGAGAGAAGTGGGCTTGCTTTTGATGAGTGTGATGGCTAGACTGGAGATGGGGAATCTGAACGCTTAGCAATGTTGCTAGGGCAAAGATGAATGTGGTGAAGTCTATTAATAGAATTCCCTGCAAGTGGATGGTCTCCAGGAGCACACCCGCCAATGTCGGTCCAAGAATCTTGGCAGTTGCCCTAGAGGCTTGCATCATGCCATTAGCACGGCTAAGATGTTCTTGAGGCATCAGCTGAGTCGTAGCTGCTGTATAGGCTGGCAACTGGAAAGCCTTAAAGGTTGAAGTGATGGCCACGGCTAGGTAAATGTGCCAGATTTCTAAGCTACCGGAGAACACCAGAGCCATAACCACTAGTGTACTAACCCCTGCCACGGAGTCGCTGAGAATCATCGCCCAGCGTCGATTCCACCGGTCTACGAATGTACCAGCTATGGGTGAGATAATAATATTGGGTAGGTGAATAAATAAAGAAATTAGGGCAAATTGGGTGATTGAACCAGTAGTCTGGTAAGCCCAAACACCCAGAGCAAATTCGGTAAGATTAGACCCTAGAAGGGATACTAGCTGTCCCAACCAGATCAGAAAGAAAATCTGCATGTATTGTGTCTTTTTCTACTTTACTCGTCGTTATACTCCGCCATCGGCGGAATTATTGTACCTTTTATACATGAATGACTGAACCCCTTGCCAGTTCCCGCTCAGCTTACACCTTGATGGGTAAAACAGTCTAGCTCGGGGAAAAAGACTGTTGTGGGTGGGCTTACTAATATATCTAGTATGCTGGCAAGTTTTATGCTTGACGGTACCCTTGATGAGTACTCTTTGTGACATTTTTGCTTAGATTCTGGTGACATTGTCTTGATGCAGTCGCTCTCCAGCCCCGTGGGCACCCCCCCAAGACCGCGCTGCCTCCCCAAGACCGCGCTGCCTCCCCAAGACCGCACTTGCTCCTCAATGGCTGCGCTGCATCGCTTTTGCCCGACAAGCGCCTCTGTGGGTGACATGGTGCTGAATTTGCTGATCAGAATAATTCCGTAGTACCTATCTGAGCAGGAAGGAAGACATGAGCTATTGTGGACACCTATCTTGAGAAGCTCCACAGCCGAGAGCTGACTGCTGACTCGTTACTAACTAGTTACGTTTAGTGGTAAGAAAAGACCAGTTACCCTGGTTATTAAGAAGAGTTTTAACAGTTAGGATGAAAATTGATGTGATTTCCATTCACTATTATATACTTGATTGGCAAATAAAACAAGTATCCTAAACAGTAGTTTGAAATCAATTGAGATATTGAGATATTGAATATGCGCGCACTATATCTATTTCCTTAGATAGTTCCGTTTTGGATTGTTTGAGGTCACTAGTTTAATTTTTTTTTGAGCTTTTATCCCTGACACTCAAGCGTCAAGCGTCAACTGTAACCCTATTAAATTGATTTCAACCTATCGGTTATAAAATATACCTCGGTTTGACCCCCCAGAGTATCCCGAAAATCAGTGCTAGCTCACGGCCTCTCCTTCCTCATCACTGAAAATTTTGCCAAAATGGCAACCAATTACTAACATGTATGAGTCAATATTGTATAGCTCAAGGTTTATTTACTCTTAAGTTTACTGCCATATAAATCTATGTCGAAATGATTAGATTCAGAAGAGGATTAACATAAAAATTAGGGTAAATAATATCGCCATAGTCTTATTGATTTATTTTTATGATTTTTATGAATTTTAAATTAAGATTACTTAAAATTGCTTTAATTAACTAAATTTCAATCAGGGTGCTTTACTACACTATAAGTAAGTCAGTAATATTTCTATCGATATAACTACTTATAATTAGTTAGTGATATTACTAATCGGCAGTTTAATCAATATAGTTAACGAAACTACCTATGGTATTAAACGCAAATCAACTATCTGAAATAACTATTAAACTAACAGCTACCCTGACCGCAGAACCCTTAAATAAATCTGTTAAACTATGGATGGAAGATATAAATATTCCATCTAAAATAGACTTATCAAAATCTAATAAACATGTTGAAAAAATACTTGATAAGTCTAGTCTAATATCTACTAAAAAAAATGACATCCCTGTCATCTCCTCAAGTTTTGAAGACTGGATCAGGTCTCCTGCCAATCAGCCATTATCACCAAATGACTCTAACCTAGGGTTAGCTACCAATTTTGATATTCTTAAAGCCGAGGCATTGCTAGCCAATCATAACGATTACCAATTACCAAATAATTTAGTAATTGCCCATGAAAATGAGCAAGAAACTGATGAATTATATCAAGAAATATTTGAAAAACAGACCTATATTAAAAATGGCATAACTATCCATGATGGGGATTGTATTTTTGATATAGGGGCAAACATCGGTATGTTCACCCTGTTTGCCCAGCAAATTTGTAAAAATGCCAGACTATTCTCCTTTGAAGCCTTACCAGACGTTTTTGAACTGTTGCAGATCAATGCATCACTGTATGGCTCCAATGCCAAAGTCTTCAATTTTGGACTTTCCAAGCACTCAAAGAGTATATCTAGTATTATTCATCAACATAACATTGAAAAAATTGATTTACTCAAAGTTAATGCTGATCAACCTCAGTTAGATATCCTGTCTGGCATCAAGGAAAAGGATTGGGAAAAAATTCAGCAAATTGTCATGGAGGTTGATCAGATTACAGCAGGGAGAAAACTAAAGCAGATCACAAAGTTACTCCAACGGAAAGGCTACCAGTTAGTGATTGATCAAGAATTATTGCTGGCAGATACAGGGGTTTACCGTATCTACGCCAGACGTAACTATCGGTTAAATCAATTCTCCTAGTATCCAACAGGAATGAAAATCCCTGTTGTTCTACCAAAACACTGATTAATCAGCTTACTCAGCACCCTTCACACTGAGGCACTCAGCCTTCCTGATAAGGAAGTGGATCGTCCAATCCCAACTCAGCAAAGGCAGCCAATCGCAACCGACAAGCATCACAAACACCACAAGCTAGATCGTTACCTGTGTAGCATGACCAGGTTTTTTCCCAAGGGACACCCAGCTGATTGCCTAATTGGATAATTTCAGTTTTCTTCAGGTCAATCAGAGGAGTGACAATTTTAATTCCATTGCCCTCCCTACCTTGTTTCGTCCCCAAATCAAAAGCTGTCTGCATTGCTTGGATATAATCCGGACGGCAATCTGGATAGCCAGAATAATCTAAGGCATTGACACCCACATAGACTCCCTCAGCACCAATTGCTTCTGCATAGGATAAGCCAAAGCTCAGAAAAATCGTGTTACGGGCTGGAACGTAGGTAATGGGGATTTCTTGAGACATCTGCTCTAGACTACGCTCCTTGGGTAGGTCAAGGTTATCATCGGTTAACGCTGAACCTCCCCACTGCCGTAAGTCAAACCTGACTACCTGATGTTCCTTAACACCTGCTGCAGTAGCAATTGCGTAGGCTGATTTGAGTTCTCGTCGATGTCGCTGCTGATAATCAAAGGAAAGGGCATAACACTCATAACCGTCTCCTACTGATTGATACAAAACTGTAGCAGAGTCTAAACCTCCAGATAACAACACAATTACTTTCTTAGACATGATCCAACCAGATATCACAAGTCTCATCAGGATAATGCCTAATCAAACGTTTTGCACTGTTACTACAACTACCAATTAATAATTTCATTGGTCTGTCAACAGACAACCCACAAACTGACACATAGGGTTAGTGTTCCATATTTCGTCAAACCACAATAAGTATAGAACACATGCTTTAAAGGTTCTTTTAGCCTGAGTGGGATGGACAAAGCTTTGAAATTCTTCACATTTATAGTTGCTGTGGTACTATCTGGATGGTTTAAGGCGACTTAGATTAAGTAAATCGACTTATTACCAGTGGTGGAGGAGCAAAAAAGAGTGCAGAATAGTACTTATCAAAGACATCGAGATCATCAAGTCCAGCGCAACTTACCGCAGCCAATCAAAATCGGTGTGATTGGCGTTGGCAATATGGGACAACATCATGCCCGAGTTTTGAGTCTTCTCAAAGACGTTGAAATTGTGGGTGTGGCAGACATTAACGTCGAGCGTGGTTTAAATATTGCCAGTAAGTACCGTGTTCGCTTTTTTGAAGATTATCACGATCTTCTTCCCTATGTAGAGGCGGTTTGCATTGCAGTGCCGACCCGTCTACATCATGAAGTCGGGATGACTTGTCTACAAGCTGGAGTGCATATCTTAATTGAAAAACCGATTGCCGCTAGTATTGCTGAGGCAGAATCGTTAGTAAATGCAGCAGCAGAGTCCCAATGTATTCTCCAAGTTGGACATATTGAACGTTTTAACCCAGCTTTCCAGGAACTGAGCAAAGTTCTCAAGACAGAACAATTGCTGGCTGTGGAAGCTCATCGCATGAGTCCCTACTCTGACCGAGCCAATGATGTCTCGGTGGTTTTGGATCTCATGATTCATGATATAGATCTATTACTAGAATTGGTAGCCTCACCTGTGACAAGGTTAACCGCTAGTGGCAGCCGTGCTTCTGATTCCGGGTATTTAGATTACGTCACTGCTACCTTGGGGTTTGCCAATGGTATTGTTGCTACTGTCACGGCCAGTAAAGTGACACACCGAAAAATCCGTCGCATCGCTGCCCATTGCAAAAATTCTCTAACGGAAGCTGATTTCCTCAATAATGAGATTCTAATTCATCGGCAAACCACTGCCAATTATATGACCGACTATGGTCAAGTGCTTTACCGACAGGATGGTTTGATTGAGAAGGTTTATACCAGTAACATTGAACCACTCCATGCTGAGTTAGAACACTTTGTCAATTGTGTACGGGGTGGTAATCAACCTTCTGTCGGGGGTGAACAAGCGCTGAAAGCATTGCGTTTGGCCAGTTTGATTGAGCAGATGGCTCTTGATGGTCAAGTTTGGCACAACGTAGATAATGGGAATCATAAACTCCATACTTCGGTTATGACAGTTCCCTGTTAACGGCTTTTTGTTGATAATTTAGGGGTCAGTTGCACTCGTAACTGACCGACATTAGGAGGAGCCTAAGGGGGTAAGGAACAAATCAGTCAAATCCGCTTTGATACATCCCTTATAGCCCTGACAACTAAAAGTCGCAGCTATAGCTAGGTTAAGCCTTCTCGAAGAGTACAAAGTCTGCCAAGGCAGACTGACTTGAACAGGGGGTCTTGAATCTGGATTTGCTATCAACCTTTTCCCCTGTCCCTTTTTCCATTTACCTGAAAAGTTTGATCACTGATGAAGCTACCTGAGCTGATATAACTTCACTGACTTTCTGATTTCCTTGGGGGCTAAGGTGAATGTGGTCACGGTAAAGTATTTCTGGTGTTTCGGTGTTATTGAATACTTCTAAAAAATCTAGATAAGTAATTTTGTGCTCTTGAGTAAAGTCACTCAAGCGTTTACGGGCTTTTAACTCATAGTCACGAGGTCCTTTGGTACCAATTTCCCGGAGTAGGGGGGTCATCCCTAGGACTAACTTGGCTCCAGCAGCATCAGTTAGGGTCTTAATTTCCCCAATGGCCTTGAGATTAAAGCCAACCCGGTCTCCTGGTTCCGCTCTGACTGCTTCCATTTCAGGAATAGCTGGTGCTCTCAGGAGATAGCGACTCCAGATCTCGGCTATGGCTAGGAGGGGTTTTTGGCTGGGATAATTGCGATCGCGTCCCACTTGTACAGAAGTCGGTGCTGTAGCAAACAAGTCATCGGTATTAATCAGTAATACCACTACATGGGCGTTGAAGGTGCCAAAGCGTCGTAGATAGGCTAACTCATTTCGTGGTCCCCAAGAATTAGCAGAAGCATTAAGGACTTCGACTGTTTCAAATGGTTTCTCCTTGGTTAGACTTGGTAAGACGTCTTTGGTCAGCCATAGTTCTAATTGAGATTGGAGCAGTGCTGATATGGTTTGGTCTTGGTCTGTCCACCAAGCCCCATTGGCAACAGAATCCCCCAGTAGGAACACCCGCAGCATGGATAGGGGTGGCTGAGGAGTGGTGGTGGCACTGCGCATGGAATATTCATTAATGACAATGCGGTTGCCAAACCGTCTGGTGCTTTGGTTAGGGGCTAGCAAGTAGCCAATTTCCTCATCTGCCACATAAATCAGCGGATTACCGAAGCCGAGCAGCCATCGTAAACCGACCTCTAGCGCTACCAAGGAACTGACTAGCACTGCCAAGGTTAATAGCAATACTTTCACAAGAAAATCCTATATAATTTATAAATTTTTCCTATAGTTTTGTCTAGGTGTTCAGTAGTGAGATCACTTTAAAAGCCGAGTATAACCGCTCAAAGCTGAGTATACCAAGGTTAATCGGTAAATTTCCCCCTGATTTAGCCCTGGCTATAATCGACTTGTTGGCTTAGATCCCTGATAACTCAAACAGGAGCGACAAACTATGTCAGACCTCAATCGTGGCATCATGAAGTTCAAAGGAGCTGATAGCCCCACAGCCGTTGTTATTTCAGCAATTGTGGTTTTGGGCAGTATCAGCGTTTTGATCTGGTGGGCATTGCACAACGCTTACAGCATTGGCTAATTCCGGTCGATTTCCTTAAAAAATTGACAATTCCTAAAAGCTGTGCTAACATTTATAAATGTGAGCTAAAAGGGTCGGTGCCCGAGTGGTTAATGGGGGCGGACTGTAAATCCGTTGGCTATGCCTACGCTGGTTCAAATCCAGCCCGGCCCACCACAATGGTTTGGGATATAACCTAAATATACTTTTGATAAGTCAGCAGAAAATTTGCTGATTTTAACCGTTGACTAATTACCATGACTGGTTTAGCGTCGGTAAATCAAAAGCTGATTAATTGATACCTTGGCGGAGTAAATTTGGCCAAAGTACAATAGGCTAAATCAAACCAATAATGTAAATCTAATAATTTAAATCTAGCCCGTGTGGCTCAGTGGTAGAGCACACCCTTGGTAAGGGTGAGGTCACGAGTTCAATCCTCGTCACGGGCTTTTAAGCATGAATTTCCGAATAGTTAGCAAATTGTACAGTGACTAATTATTGGTCACAAAGGCAAATACAGCACAATTTCCTTCCATTCTGCTTGCTCACTACAATCGATCAGTAGTAGTAATTCATCAATTGCCTGTCGAATTGGCATTCGATCATTGACGACAAAGATTCCCGCCATTGACTCTCCTGAAACTAGGCGGTTGTAGGCAAAATCTGGCATCGTTGCACGATCATGAGTTAGAAGGATACGTCCATTAATTGCTGCCCAAGCTAGAATCGCTGGATCATCTACTTCTCGCAACCCAACATCTTGAACCCGTAGTAGGTCAAGATTGGGTTGACGCGAAAACAGCCCTCGAACAATGTCACCGTTGAAATTCTCATCGCTCAGCAAACTCAGCATAACCGTTTATACTGATTCTGCTGAGATAGCAAACGGGTACGAATTGAGCTGAGATCAGGTTGGATACTAGACAATCTTTGCTGCACTGATTCAGCTAACTGCTCTCTATGATTTAAGTATGTTTCTACGGCATCTTTGTGTCGAAGGTAGTAGCCAATTGTATTGTAAACATCGGACGAAGATAGAGTCGAGTATCGATGCACAATAGACTCAGGGGATGCACCATCTTGAAACGATCGAATAACAGTCTCTAGCAAAACCCTTGAATTTCCAACTCGAATCGCTCCAGTTTCATCTTCTCGCAGAGGAGGTGTCTCACGTTCCAAAACTAGGCTCATAGATTAACTTTCCTAAATCCAGTATAAAACCATCGTAACTTACTTCAGAGCGCAATTGCTCAGTAAACTTAAAAACACTGTCTCAAAATTGGGCGTTGCTGAATATCGAAATGGTTTAACTATAAAGGTGAATTTTATGATATATTAAATAATAAATAAGAAGCCTAATTAATAAATCCAAGATTTTATTGATGTAAAGCGCGAGTGGGGAGAGACTCCCAAGACCTTGCTGCATCGGTTGTTCAAATGTAGAGTAGCACAGAGTGCGTCGATGTAGTCTTCCTAAATAATGTCTCAATCTTGTATTTTCATTTTCTATATATAGTCATATAAATTTTATTAACCCAAGTTGCTAGTTATCCAGATGCGATTTGACCGTAGGTCACGCTACGGGAACGCACGAGGGTGTTGAGCTTAATTAATGGTAACTAGAATTGAGGACTGATAACTGGTTAAACCTATTACAACAGCAGCGAGTAATTGCTGTGATTCGAGCATCCTCGAAATCCCTAGGAGAGCAGATGGCTAAGACGGTAGCCACTGGGGGTATACGGTTAATTGAAATTACCTGGAATAGCGCTGATGCTCCTGAGCTAATTAGTCAGCTCCATAAAGAATTACCCAACTGTATCATTGGTACTGGCACGATATTAAACCAATCTCAGTTACATCAGGCCATTGATGTTGGAGCGCAGTTTATCTTTAGTCCCCATGTAGATACAGCAGTTATTAAAGCAGCGGTAGCTGCTAAGGTGCCAGTGGTTCCCGGAGCACTTTCCCCCACAGAAATTGTGACAGCTTGGGATGCTGGTGCTAGCTGTGTTAAGGTGTTTCCGATTCAGGCGGTCGGTGGTGCTAGTTACATCAAATCCTTACTTGGTCCACTGGGTCACATCCCGTTAATCCCTACTGGTGGTGTTACTATAGACAATGCTCAGGAATTGATTAATATCGGAGCGATCGCAGTCGGTCTTTCTGGGAATTTGTTTCCTAAATCCCTTATTGATGGGGGGAATTGGAATGCGATCGCAAAACGAGCAAAACAGCTAAAGCAACGATTAGCCCCTCATTCTCTGAGTTGAGGCTATGATGTTGGTGATTTGTTTGATTGACTGCTAAGGTTATATGTTTTTCCACTGGCTAAATCCCTTAAGAAGCTTGTTTGCCAGTTTCCCACTGATGCTAATCCCCTTGGCTGTCTGGACAACACCAGCGTTGACCAATCCTGTGAGTGAGCAAATCGCTACCAGAGTGATGGAACTACAAGATTCAGAAGAACGCTGGATTGAGATAGACCTAACCAATCAAAGGCTGATTGCTTGGGAAGGTAGACAACCGGTTTATGCAATAATTGTCTCTACTGGTAAAGATTCAACACCTACCCATCCTGGTACATTCACGATTCAATCCAAGCGTCGCAAGGACAGAATGCGTGGTGCAGATTACGATCTGGCCAATGTCCCTTATTCGATGTATTACCACCGGGGCTATGCTATCCATGGGGCATACTGGCATCGTAAGTTTGGTACCCCAGTAAGTCATGGCTGTGTGAATGTAGCTGTGGATCATGCTGAGTGGTTATTTGATTGGGCCTCTGTGGGAACACCAATCGTAATTCATCAGGGCATTGAGGAATTGGCCAAGGATCAATGAGATCAAGTCTGTGGAATCATTACTCACTCTACCTGTAGGCTGTGCTTCCCAGTTCTAAGTAAATCCTGTTAATTTCTTTAGGAATAGTTCACCAGCTTCTTCCAAATTCCCATCCAGAGAAAACGTCAAGCTGCGGACTCGAATATCACGAATTTTAACATCAAGGGGTTGAGTTAAAGGAGCTGGATATACTAAAACTGCCTCTTGGCAATCTTGTGTGATGGCATAGATTACTACTTGGTTAAAGTCATCACGAGATGGACTAATAGGGATTTTATACTTAGTATCGAGAATGCAGCATGTTTTCTCAGTTGCCACCTCGTAGAGTACTATATCAATGTAAAAATATAATGTCTTGTCGATGTCTACTCTTTCGAGTATCTTAATGCCAAAGCCACTGGGTAAGTGCGATTTTATCCATTCAGCCACAAAGCGTTCATAGAGTTTTGCCATGTTCACTAGAAAGGGCAACATGGTATTACTACCTGTTTGATGACTTGGTCCGCTGTGTTCGAGAAAAAAGCGGCAAAGAGCATGTAACCTTTGGTAATTCTGATTGAGCCGATTATAGTTTCGTCCGATACAATCCCTAGCGCTATAAGGTTGTAGGGTGACAAGGTTTTGTAGGGCATGATAGGCTTGGCGCAACATGGAACTTACTTTAGCGCTATATAAACCAGTGCGACAGATACAGTGGAGTGTCCAGGCGATAATCTGATTATCTTCGATGTCACTAGTGTGTTGGTCGTAATGGCAGTTAAGTTTAATATCCCATGGCTTCTGGATAGTTTGCTGTACATCCAAACGCCCCCGAAGGTATGCTAATTGACCAGTTGTAGGGATGTAGGTGCGGTAGAGTCCTTGGCGAATGCGATCGCGTATGCCATTAATGAGGATACTGACCAGGTAATCGTAAAATTCTTCTAGAGATTTACAATCAATCAACCCCTCTAGAATCTGAAAGCTTCTAAGGTTATAAGCATAGTCCAGCATTCCGAAAATATTGTTTATGGGGACTTTCGGCTGGAGTTGGATGCTCAGTTCATTGGTTAGGGGAATATAACCTACCCATCCTTGAGAGGTCAGTTGCCAGTAATCCCCGGTTTTGGAGTATTCAAGATTTACTGTTACCTGATTGCTGTATTTTTGCTGCAATTCATCGATTACGGATTCTGAAATCTGGTAGCGTGGAATCTTATCTGGCTGATACTCCGTTAGTTTGATTATAGTCATTTGTTATAGGGCTACGCCCAGGGAACAGGGAATAGGGAGTAGGGAGTAGGGAATAGGGAGTAGGGGTAAGAACATTGAATTTACTTCATAAGTATTTGAAATGCTAGATTCTTAATTCTTAATTCTTAATTCTTAATTCTTAATTCTTAATTTTATAGTGTCCCAGCGAAATTGGTCTAGTTTGTCTCGTTGATCGAAAAAGTATTCTTCTAGATATGGCTCAATTTCCCTTTGCCAGATATCTTCAATTTCCTCAGCTATATTTTCTAGTAGAAAGAAGGAGATTCCCAGGGAGTAGTTAGGATCTGCGATCGCATTATTTATTTGTTCGAGTATCTTAATCAATCCATTCACTGGAAAATCCGTTGTTTCGTGATATCGTCTTAGGATTTCATAGTTGGGATAGAGCCGAATAAATGCGAAGCGACGGCGAAATGCCTGATCAACTAGAGCAATAGAACGGTCTGCTGTGTTCATAGTACCGATAATCCGAACATTTTTCGGGATACTGAAGAGTTGATTACTGCCAGCTAAGGGAATTTTTTGATCCCGGTACTCTAGTAGATACAATAATTCTCCAAACACACTAGCGAGGTTAGCACGATTAATTTCATCGATGATTAGAACACAAATTCCTCGCCGAGACTCAGCTTTCTTACAGAATTCTATAAATCTGCCTGGAACTAAAGGATATCTCAATTCCCCATTTTTACTTTGTGGACGAATACCTTGAATAAAGTCTTCATAGGAATAGGCAGGATGGAATTGGACAAGTTCTGTGAATCCATCAGTTCCACTGATTAAATGGTTAGCAATTTTTTGAGCACTATAGGTTTTACCTGTACCTGGTGGGCCATAAAAAATTCCTTGTCCTTTGCGTTCAATAGCACGTATCCATGCCTCTAACTCTGCTATATCAAAACCAGTATCTTTAGCACATTCGCTTAGGGTATACTCCTCTGGTAACTTCATCCTTGAAGCATCAGAGGTAAATTCGATCACCTCCTCTTTACCCGAAAAATTATACCCTCTAACCGCAACTAACCAGTAGCAAAACATATCGAATAAATCATTATCCCTGAGCACTGGTACACCCGGTTGATGCATAGTGTTATCTAATGCTTTAATCAGCTTCAATCCAGCAGCATTTGCTGCTGGATAATCTGTCAGTCTCTTTCCGTAGGATGTATTAACAAAATAATTGATCACCTGTCGAGAATTATCATTGATTAACAGAAACCTATCTGGTTGGAGCCCATTGAGGAGATTCGTCAGCATTTCCGTCGGAAAACCTTTAGAGTATTCCCTTGTATAAAACTGATTACAAGCTGCTGATAACTGATTAGGATGCTTAGTGCAGCAACCAACAAATTCAAGGATGTCGTAACCAATCTGTTCTACTAACCTTTGTATCCATTTATGATGATATTTCAGTTTTAATGGCAATCGTAATTCTAAATAATTATCACGTTTTCTAGGAATAGTTAGTATCCATGAATCATCACCCTCACCATATTGACTATTCAACGTAATCGCCAATTCTCTATCAGGGAATAGCTGAAAGAGTATCGGTTCTGTTATAGCTTCTCCAGAGTCCACCATAGCAGAGATGACTGCAAAATTACGACACCAAAGGCGACGCTGCTCTTTGTAGGTTGCCATGTGACTTAACCCAACCGGTGTGTAGGGATATGAACTGATAAATTCCTGAAATAGACTGACCAATTCAGCTTTATTCTCCCCTACCATACTATCCACCTAATTTTTTCCCTGATAACATGTTTGAGACATTAGAGACTGTTAGTTAGTCATTTATTCTCACTAATGGGTTATGGGCTTGCTATTATCCATTATCTATGCTCCATGACCCATTCCAAAATAACTTTTTAGCAAATATTTAGCTAATTGATATAAGGCTCTGACATAATTTCCATTTTATTCTGTACAATAGACTTAAGATGCTCAAATTGACTAGTCGTCAAGTAATGATAAGATTGTGGAGGTCTAAAGTTAGCCCATTTTGCTCTCAAATCTTGTAAGGTTACTGGTGGCTCAAAATGTTCTATGAGTTTTAAGCAAATCCCATAACCGACGGCGGCTTCCTCATAATACTCATTAAAATCTTTTTTTTCTATCCCAGCATTGTCTTTTACTTTATACCAAAGGATATCCGGGCGGTCTTGAATAACGTTTTCTACTTCAAAAAAACCCGATAAAACTTTATCTGGAGCCGAGACATAAACCACAACAATATCCCCTGGTTCTAATCGAGGACGCACCCGACGAAGTTCAATTTTTTTGGTTCCATTGAATAATTGACTAGCATATTTAGGACGAATTGATAATAACAACACATTGGGCATTGTTAACACTACTGATTTTGGGTGCCTTCTCTATATATCATTGTAAATTGTTCCTTATCAATCCGCAACGGTGATTGAAGTGTTAAACGCTTACCAAGTATTTCTTGAATTTCAGCCAAATCTATAGGATTTTTAAAAAGTTCAGTATCACTAAATCGAAGTGCCATCAGCTTTTTATTAGGATCATTTTTGGTAAGCTTCATTAAATCTTCTAATTCATATACACCCAATCGGCGAAACTGTTGATGGAGATTTTTAGGTTTGTTTACGACTACTTCATCAAGTCTAGAGCAAGCTCTTACGTATCCTGTGCCGCAATAATTTTTATTATAGCTTACATACCAGATAATTCTACCAAGAACCCCTGGTTTTAAGCCACCATTACCTCGATGGCTTCGATAATAGACCAGTTCACGTTTTAGCGCCAGATCAGATTCCGATCTAAATAGACACTGATTAGCTAAGTATTCATCGAATAATTCCTTTGCCCATTTCGGTTGAATAGGAATGATTATGGTAGGAAGATCAGCATCAATAATTTTTGCTGGCCAAAGTATGCGTTCAACGTCTAGAGTTGTTTTTGCCGCTTTGGTTAAATTATCAGTTTTGAGGGTTTCAGCAATTTTTAGGCAAAAGTTATAATCCTGACTTCGATGAGCTAAATTAGTGAGATAGTCGGATAATTCTGTCGCCGTAACCGCAACGGCAAGATTGGCATTTAAATAGCCATCCTTAACTTTAAAAAATGCATCATCTTGAATAGCGCTAAGAATAGTTTGAGCCAAATAAGGTTCAGTAAT
>NZ_JAAHHS010000699.1 GCF_010692395.1 Moorena sp. SIO3H5 | reverse complement strand
GGGTGTTGGGAGGAGCTAGCCCTTGCGCAAGTCAAAAGTTAGAAGTCAGAACTCAAAAGTAAGCTAGGACTAGGTTTAAGAGTTTAGAAATGTCCTAATCTTAATGCGTAGTGCTATACCAATAAAAAAAAATCGGTCAAGTTGTGGTTAACCCCAATGCTTGACCGATTTCTATTGTATAAGCCACCACAAATACAGCGGAGCTCAAATCTAGATACTGTTGATCAACGAATACATTCCTCAGTGGTCAGCTTTGTGGCACAGGCTTCCAGCCTGTGACCTAACCCATAAGCTGATAGGTGATAGCTGATAGCTGATAGCTGATAGCTTCAAAATAACCTCCACAATTCCTGGTCGCCAGGGCATCAAAACCCTGTCTTGATGCAGTCGCTCATGGGGAGGGGCTGTGTGCGGAACCTGCGTCCGCACCTTGTAAGCCCCGTGGAAACCCCCAAGACCGCGCTGCATCGCTGGCAAAATCCTATCCTAGTCTACATAAAAATATCGAATCAAAAACGTCATAACCTCACCAGTATTTTCAGTAGGTTCTGGAGTGCTCCACTCGTCGGGATAGGCGTATTTCAGGCCATAGATGGCATTAATTGTATTCCGAACTTGTTCAGGAGAACCGATCAAAACGTACTTGACTTTATTAGGCTTACGACCAGGGTTTTGAGGGTTTTGATTGTCATCGGAGTTAGGCGGAATGTTTTTAGTCATGATCAACAGTAGTTTGAAATGCTGTACATTATTAATATATAAATAAATTAATTAAATGTCAAGGGGTTTAGGAATTTTTTTTTATTACGAAATAAAGAGTTGCTATAATAGTAAATAGGGTTATAAATAAGAGAGTAATGTGGTTATTATTGCGATCAAAATTACTGTAAAATTGTGGAAAATTTATTAGATTTTTTGCCTAATTAAAAAAGCGATATATCCGACTCCAGACTCCCTATTCTCTGTTCCCTGTTCCCTGTTCTCTATTCCCTATTCCCTGCTCCCTGCTCCCTGCTCCCTATATAAACCTGTAAAACCATGAGATTCATCAGCCCGAAAACTGACTTTGCTTTCAAGAAAATATTTGGCTCAGATCAGAGTAAAGATATTCTAATTTCCTTCCTCAATGCCATGATATACTCCGGTAAGTCAGTCATCCAGGATTTAGAAATTATTGATCCCTATAGCGCAGGGGATGTAGTAGATTTAAAAGACACTTATCTGGATGTTAAGGCAGTATTAGAAGATAAAACGACTGTCATCATTGAGATGCAACTCTGGAATGTGGAGGCTTTCGAGAAGCGAGTGGTGTATAACTTGTGTAAAACCTATGGAAATCAACTTAAATCGGGACAGGGATATTTCGATCTCAATCCGGTCATTGCTTTAACCATCACGGATTTTAAGTTATTCCCCTCAACCGAGAAAGTCATTAGCTGTTTTTACTTTCAAGAGGAAGAAGACCACTTGCCTTATCAGGAGAACGAGTTAAAGCTAGTGTTTGTGGAACTACCCAAATTTACTAAGCAACTGGAAGAGTTGGAAAGTGTGATCGATAAGTGGATCTTTTTTATCAAAGAAGCGCCCAACTTAGAAATCATTCCTGACCAGCTCAGGGAAATCCCACAGCTAGAACAAGCCTTAACGATAGCGAATCAAGCGGGGTTGAGTGTCTCAGAAGTGGAAAAACTCCGCAAACAGGAGATGGCCTTGGAGGACGCGCGAGGTGCATGGAGTTTCGCGAAAAGGGAAGGACGAGAACAAGGACGAGAAGAAGGCAGACTTGAAGAAAAACAGCAGATTGCTAAACAGATGAAGGCCGCTGGGTTACCCCTGAATGATATTGCTAAATATACGGGGTTGACTATCGATGAAATCAATCAGTTGTCCTAAGATAGTAATAAAAAATTGAAAGTCTGGAGAAAAGTCCGTGGCACAGGCTTCTAGCCTGTGACCTAACCCATAAGCTGATAACTGATAACTGATATAGCAACCCTAAATAGCTTGTAACAGATATAATATAAATATTAATTTTATTATACAAAAATAAAAAATATGAATATTATAGATGAATTATCAAATTTTATTAATCAAACTATAGAGCCCAAAGAA
>NZ_JAAHHS010000698.1 GCF_010692395.1 Moorena sp. SIO3H5 | reverse complement strand
CAAGACGCTGATAAACTTTATAACAAATTAAACAATCCTTTCTTTGTGGGGGCACCAGTGCCCCCAGACCGTTTTGTGGGACGACGATCAGAAATTCAGGCTGCCTTTGATCAAATCTCTAACCGCAGTAACCTAGCAATTTGGGGTGGTCTAGGCATGGGAAAGACCTCTTTCCTGGAACTCCTGGCTTCCCCCGAAGTTTGGGAAGAGTATGGACAAGATCCATCACAGGCAGTGATGGTGCTCCTCAGTTGCGAAAGTATCCAACCATTTACAGCTTCCGGGTTTTGGCAAGAAGTCCTAACTGAGCTGATCAATAAATTAGACAGTGAGCCAGACCTTCAGAGTTACATTGACACATTGCTGGATCAGGGACAAACAACTACCAGGGGGATGCGCCAAGTATTGCGAAAGCTTGGGAAACACAACAAATTCTTGGTGTTGCTAGTGGATGACTATGATGCAGCTTTGCGGGAAAACCAGCACTATACTCAAGCTGACATCGAAACCTTTGTCACAGAGTGTCGCAGTATTGCCTATCACTCTCGGGAGAGGAGATATTTATCAATGATTGTTGCTTCACTCCGCCCTCTCAATGAACTTGGTCCTCCTTTTAATCCCAATAGTTCTCCCTGGTATAACCATTATTTGTTTCAATCCCTTAAGCCATTAACGGAAACTGAGGTCGAGCAATTAATGGCCAGTATTCCCATCACACCAGCATTACAGGATGTTATTAAAGACAGGGCTGGTGGACATCCCGCGCTGCTACAAATTGCTGGTTCTTTGCTATTTAGAGAATTAAGAACTGGGAAGTTACCTGATACTGAAACCTTTACCAAGGAGTTTGAAAGTCAAACTAGACATATTTTCCAAAATAATTAGCAACCGTGCAGGGATGTCGAGCAAGGGCTGTTGATACTGATGGCTTGGTCAAATTTAAAAGGTGGTCTGGAACATCTGACTTGCGGACTTGTGGACTTGCGCGTAACGCTATATCAACCGAGCCAAAGTTCCCTCCATGATAGCCGTGGTTTGACCAGAGACCGTGAATACCAAAGCTTCCCGATAGACTCGCTGGGCAGGATGGTGTTTGTAGTTAGCAGCACCACTAGACACAGTCACCGCTGCTTGAGCACATCTTCCTGCTAAGTTAATTGCCCGAGTCCTCAGTTGTAACCGTTGTTCAAAGGTCTGGGAATCCGCTTGTGCTGCTTCGATCATGGCTGTCTGGCAGCGAATCAATTCCCCATTGAGGGATTCAAAAGCATTGAATAGGAAATCCAGTTGCTTGGTTTTGGCCGCCCCTTCTACAATGTCCAGTCCAGCTTGGGCACATCCTAGAGCCAAAAAACCAGCAGACAAAACTTTTTTCTGGTCATTTTCGTGAATTGTACCTGCTTTAGCAATCGAAACCACACGTTCTTCGGGTAAGAACCAATCCGTAAGGGTAGCACTAACAGTATTGGTGGATTGCATCGCCCCCAGTGCCATGGGTTTGCTAAAGGTAATAGTACCACCTGCATCTTGGCAGGTCGGAGTCAATGGCACCATACCGTAAAGTTCTCCACCATCAGGCAATACTGCACCAATGACAAACTCTTGAAAGAAGCTAAACCCAGTGACCCAAGGCACTTTTCCAATGATCTGATATCCACCATCTACCGGAATAGCTTTCACCAGTGGGTTACCTGTTCGTCGCACTTGGGAAAAGCCGATACCAACTAGCACTTGACCCTGGGCTAATTTAGGAAGATACTGGTGCTTCAATGATTCATTGTCAGAGTAGGCGATCATTGCTCCAGCACTCTGGTGTTGCATTTGCAAGAATGCCAAAGCACCAGAATACCGTGCTACCAGTTGCTGGAAGTAGCCAAAGGTTGTGCTACTAACTTCGAGACCTCCTAAGGATTTCGGAATCCGTAGCCCTAGCAACCTGCGATCGCTAATCCCCTTGAGAGCCTCTCGTAACACCTCAGGAGCACTATCAATTTCTGAAGCCAAGGGAGCAACGGATTCCCTTAGATAAGACTCTGCTGTCTTTAATAGGATACTATTCATTGCGGACCGGAGGGCATTTATGTTTCCACCCTTGGCGGCGGAGGCGAGGATGG
>NZ_JAAHHS010000697.1 GCF_010692395.1 Moorena sp. SIO3H5 | reverse complement strand
ACTCCCGGTTCGCCCATTTTAAATCGAGTTAGAAAAAGCTGAAGGATTGAATCAGAGGTCTCGAGTATGGTACAAATGCACTGAGCAGACGGGCTGGGATTTTCCGGCGTCGGAACTGCACAAAGGGCGATTGGCCGATGGCCACCCTTGACGAAGGCAAGTTTTAACAGTGAAGTCTGTGGAGTGAAGTCTGTGGTTTGAAGATAATTAGGCCAAGATAGCAAAAACCCATGATGGTGTATGGATTTCGGTTTTGTGGGGGATTTTCAGAACTACTAAAAAAATAAGCAGCGCCAAGTATACCAAAAGACATAATCCCAACCACAAGCAAATCAGGATATATTGGTTGTTATGGCATTTGAACCGATAATCACAAACGAACGAGTCGATGATATCCCCGTACTCTTAACACAAATAGAGCAGATGGGAGTACAAAAGCTACTAGACAAGCACTTCCCCACACACGGAAATTGGAAAGGTCAAAGCCTTGGGGAGGTAGCAGTAATTTGGTTAGCACATATATTATCCCAAGCAGACCACCGTTTAAATCAGGTTCAAGCCTGGGCTTCCAAACGATTAGAAACATTGAAAAGATTTGTCGGGGAAGGGTTACGTGAACTCGACCTTACGGATGATCGCTTAGAGGCAGTACTACGTTACTTTAACTGTGATAGAAACTGGTACTCTTTTGAGAAGGAACTCGGAAGCAGTCTACTGCAAGTATATAATATACAGCCAGAACGAGTACGTTTAGATAGTACAACTGCTTCAAGTCACTGTGGGGTTAATCCCGAAGGGTTATTTCAATGGGGTCATAGCAAAGACCATCGTCCGGACTTGGCACAAGTCAAAATAATGTTGTCAACATTAGACCCTTTAGGAATGCCAATAGCGACGGAAATATTATCAGGAGAAAAAGCCGACGATCCATTATATATTCCCGCAATTGAAAGAGTCCGCTCAACGCTACAACAGTCAGGATTACTATATATTGGCGACTGTAAAATGGCATCAATGGCGACGAGAACTGAGATTGTATCCGGTGGAGATTTTTATCTTTGCCCTTTAAATGCCAAACAAGTAACTCGGGAAAAATTAATTGAATATCTTCAACCAGTTTGGAATGACAAGCAAGACCTGACAGCTATAGACTACGACTATGCTGATGGAAAAAATCGAGATATTGCTGAGGGTTTTGAACGAAAAGTTCATCAAAAAATTCAAGTTAACGACGCTGAAGATATATCTTGGGATGAGCGACAATTAGTAGTCCGGTCATTTGCCATTGTACAAGCGGAAGAAAAAAAAATAAACCAGCGCCTACAAAAAACCTCTGATGCTCTAGAACAACTGAAAATTCCCCGTCGTGGTAAGAAAAAATTCACTTCACTTGAGGAATGGGAATCGGCTGTAGCCAAGATTATCAAACGGTACCGTACCACTGGAATGTTTCAAATCGCTCTTCAAATCAAACGAGTCCAAAAAGTGAAAAGACGATATCTAGAACGAGCATCTCAAACAGTAGAAGAACTATCCATAAACCTGGATTTTAAAATTGATCAAGAGGCGGTAGACCAGGAAAAAAAACTCTTAGGTTGGCGAGTTTATGTGACCAATCAGAATCCGGAACAATTTTCTTTGAAGCAAGCTGTTCGCGCCTACAGAGACGAGTATTTAACTGAACGAGGATTTGCCAGACTTAAGGGATTCCCACTTTCTTTGACACCAATTTATTTGCAGCGTGAAGACCATGTTACAGGTTTAATTCGACTACTTTCAATTGGTTTGCGCGTCTTGACCCTTCTGGAGTTTCAGGTGCGTCGCCATCTCGGGAAAAATCAGGAAAAGCTAACTGGACTTTATGTTGGTAATCCCAAACGAAAAACTGCCCGTCCTACTGCTGAAAGAATTCTGGCTGCGTTCAAGGAAATTACCTTGGTAGTAATTGAGGTAAAAAATGAAGTTTATACCCATTTGACTGCTCTTTCTCCTTTACAGCAGCGTCTTCTTGTTCTACTTGGGTTTTCAACTACTATTTATACTCAACTTGATGGTCAATCTTTTACTCCTGAGTAGCCTTTCTTATAACTCCCGAAAAAATGGGCGAACCGGGAGT
>NZ_JAAHHS010000696.1 GCF_010692395.1 Moorena sp. SIO3H5 | reverse complement strand
TAGTCGTTGGTGGCATCAAGTAAAACACCAGCTAAATCCGTGCGTCCCGATGGTTCATTTTCCTGGAATATCTGTAGGACTTTATCTGCGGTTACATTGTCGTAGCGTTTAAAGCGACCAGCAAATACATATACCGTGATGCCATCTGGATCTAATTCTTCACATTTATTGGCTAAGGCAAGGGTAGACTCCTGCATGATTTGCCAACGGCTTTTTCCACCCAGTTGGTCCCTAATCGACATGCTTCCACTTTTATCGATGATTAAGGTGTAGTCACGTTGTTCGAGCATTGCTAGTCTTACCCACTATCATCCTACACCTCTAGGGTATCAAACTTATCATTTTTGACTACTTAAGGGGTCAGCTATCAGCATTCAGCTATCAGTATTCAGCATTCAGTATTCAGCTATCAGCATTCAGCTATCAGCTTATGGGCTAGATCACAGGCTAGAAGCCTGTGCCACGCTTTTGAATCAAATAAGCTGACCGCTGACCGCTGACTGCTAATAGCTGACATCATTAACTTAGGCTAGGCATTGGCTACAGAAACTAGTCCTGGCAAAGTCTCCTTGAGGGGTTGCCAACGGAAATAACGCTCCCCTCCCATCTCTAGGATTACTTTGACTCGTGGTTCTTGCTGGGGCAATGTGGTTAAATACTCAACTTCTTGACTAGATAGTATATTTCCTTCAATAATCCACAGCACCAACCCTTTAGAGTTGGGAGATAGGGCTGACAGTTGGTAGTTTACCAAGGGCGGCAGGTAGTAAACATCACCGACTGCAGATGATTTACCCATAGTTTTCTTGCCCAGATGAGGAGGGCGAACACCGTGAATTCCAGTTAGATAAGCAGCTGGATCTCCTAGTCCTTTGGCAGTAATGGAAACGGTGGTATAGCCAGCAGCCCGCAAACGCCGCTGATAACGACCTTCAAACCCACCTTCTAATGGTGCATAAACTGCCAATGCACCAGACTTTTCTAGTGCCCGGATGAATGACTTGCCGGTGGTGATCAGTGCCATTGCTACCTCTGCTTCTGGTTTAAGTTTTGTGAACTCCTGTCAGCCTCCTATTATAAGGGACTGTTGGCAAATTACCTCGAAGGTGCTGGAAACTGAGCGAAATATCGCGGGTTGGGGCAACAGCAGGACAAACCTGACCGCTTTTTAAGAATCAATAAGGACGGCAGTATAAAAAAACCTGATCACAATTGCCAAACTGAAAAAAATTATACTAGAGATAGGAGGCGAATTTACATAGATCTAAAGTATGGCATTGATAGTATCCCTAGGATACATAGTATGTTTTCCGGTCCGGTGATGTCCGACCTGTCCGACCTTTCTGTTTGATAAAGCTATTATCTTTGAGCGCAACTAAGTATTAGAAAACATCATTATGGCTCCCAATCCCACCATCATGAAAGCTGTTGAGCAGCTAGACTACCGCGTCACTGTTGGGGATGTTGCTGCCCAAGTGGGTTTAAACATCCATCAAGCCGAGCAAGGTTTACTTGTCCTGGCTTCAGAAGTAGGTGGACATTTACAAGTGGCCGAGTCAGGGGATATTGCTTATCTGTTTCCCAAAAACTTTCGCGCTATTCTCCGCAACAAGTTCTTAAAGCTACGGTTGCAAGCATGGTGGGTGCATATTTGGGGTGTTCTGTTTTACCTGATTCGGATTTCCTTCGGGATTTTCCTACTGCTTTCCATTGTGTTGATGATTGTTGCGATCGCATTTATTGTTCTGAGCCTCAAAGCTGGCAGTGACAATGATTCTGACGGAGGAGGCTCAGGAGGAAGTCGTTCTGGTGGTGGCGGCGGAATCCTATTTTTGCCCCGTTTCTGGATTGGACCGGATCTGTTTTGGTGGTTCAACCCATCATACTCCCACAATAATTATCGACGGCAACGGCAAAAATCTCGTTCTGGCCGAGAAGACAGTGAGATGAATTTTTTAGAGGCTGTCTTCTCGTTTCTGTTTGGTGATGGCAATCCCAATAGTGATTTAGAAGAACGTCGCTGGAAAACCATTGGTGCTGTAATTCGCAATTCCGGGGGGTCTGTGGCAGCTGAACAGATTGCTCCCTATCTTGATGACCTTGGGGAAAGCTATCAGCGGGA
>NZ_JAAHHS010000695.1 GCF_010692395.1 Moorena sp. SIO3H5 | reverse complement strand
TCTGATGGGGATCTGAGTCAACCAATCACGGCTATCGAACTCAGGTATTATGGATTACCCATTAGCCATTACCCTTTGTTTGAGACAAAATCTTTAATATAACAGCCTTCGCATCTTCTAGAGGCAGATGGGTGTCTTGATTCTTGTAAGCAATGCCCAACTGCTGGCATAGATCGAATACCTCTTCTACTCGAAGGTCATACTCGGCGGCAATTTCCACAATTGACAGGTCTGCAAAGCCCATGATAATTAAACCTGATAATAACTAATGAACAGTTTGGGAATTGACACTCCCCGGTCGCGCATACGCGGGGATTCGTTAAGAGTCCACAAACGAACTCTTACAGGCGTAGTCAAAGCGCCCCTACTCAGTCCTGACAGGTCAATACCCGCAGTTCTGGCTACTTTCCTCAATATGTTCGCTGAACCGTTACAGTCGGCATTCACATAGTAATTTTGAGCGGTACGATATAAGCCACGTTTGACTCTTTTTCCTGATGGTTTCCATTCTGCGGGTTTTTCACCGAATACAGGAATCTCATCATGATCTAGAGCGCTGGCTTTACTTGTATAGCTTTCTTCGGTTTCTATAAACTGAATTCCATTTAATTCACATAATTGAGCGATTCTATTTTTGAGTCGTGCTGTGGGTATCTGAATAAACTTTTGGTTGTTTTTTCTGCTCATTCTTGAGCTATTTTTCTGTCCTGGGTTCCATCCAAAGACGATTGTTCCTATAGCATTATCAATGCAGTGATTAACTACTAGCTTGGCGGCCTTGTTAACAGCGTCTCTCATTTGTCTATTACGTTTCTCGGTAATAATAGAAAGTAACTTTGTCCAGTAATCTTTGCTTTGGCCTTTTTTAAGAGTTGCGACACGCTTGTTATACCACTGGTTTAAGCTCTTGAGGTGCTTTCCGTCTACGATAAAGCTATTCCCAATGGTTTCGACACATGTCAACCAATTATCAATGCCATGGTCAATCCCCAAGGCTTTACTTTTGTCTAGGACGTTTTCTTTGAAGTCTATTTTATAGACAAACTCTATATAGAAGTCTCCATTCCTAGGTAAAATGCGAACTTCTTTCACAGAATCCCAGTCCAGGTTTGATGGCAGATCAACAAAAAACTCAGACAGTCCAAACCATGCTTTAACCTGCTTTCCTAAAGGGAGTCTAATCTTGCTATTGGTATTTTTCAGCCATCTTTTTGGATAGGAGACAGTGAACAGCCCAGTTCTTCGATATTTTGGCGGCTTTGGTCGATCCTCTAATTTTCCGGTTAAAAATAGTTTGTTCAACTTGTAGAATGACTTAAAAGATTCAGCCACTCCATTACATACTTGTTGGGACGCGCTTACGTACATAGCTTTGAAATGTCGGTTGCGCTTCATTTCTGCACAGAGTTCAGATCTACCTACAATACGCCTAGCTTTAAACCAGATTTGCCTAGCGTAATAAACTGAACAATTATAGATTTTATTTGACTCCGAACAGATGTACTCAAGTATGGCTATTAGGTCTTTGTTTGGGGACAGCAACACTTGTTGGCATCCCCAATACGATTGTTTTTTGTTCATAGTATCATTATAGACTACTATGTTGATAATAGCAATATTATCAACATAGTAAAATGAGAAAGACATCCAAGAAATACAGGAGAACCGCCCATGCTGTAGGGTTAGCACACGTTCACATGGTATGGATCCCAAAACGTCGCAAACCTGTACTTGTGGGAGAGATCAAAGTTCGCTTAGGTCAAATATTAAATGAGGTGGCGTCTGAAAAAGGATGGTTATTAAAAGCTATTGAAATTGCACCAGATCACGTACATGTATTGGTCGAACACTCTAGCGACGTAGCTATCCACGAAATCGCTAAAGCTCTTAAAGGTCGTTCTTCTAGGTTACTAAGACAGGAATTCCCTCAGTTACTCAAGCTGCCCAGCCTGTGGCCTAGATCTTACTTTTATGACACCACAGGCGCAATCAGTACTGCAAAAATAATGGCTTACATTAATGATCCTCATCACGGCAGTTAAAACTGCCGTGTCGCGTTTCTTTGAAGTTACCGTAAGAGTAGTGGAGCCTTATTTACAAGATTTAACCCTTTTACCCATAGCCGACTAACCATAAAGGCTCCACTACTCTAAG
>NZ_JAAHHS010000694.1 GCF_010692395.1 Moorena sp. SIO3H5 | reverse complement strand
AGTAGGGAGTAGGGAATCGGGGAGAATTATCCCGGAAATCATTGTGTATTTTGATATATAGGTGGTACTGATCAGCAGCGACCGGAAAATGCGATGCGCGAGCATTGAGCAGCTACCCTCCGGAAGCGTCGGCTTTGCCGAAACGCTTCCGCGCTTATGCGATCACTTAATGGAAGGATTGATAGTTAGCTTCCTTAACTCCTAATTTGTTAACGCACTACTGCTCCTGATCTAACCAAACCGCCAAATCCGTTGCTGTCTTAAAATCCAACAACGCTTCACTCAATTCCTCCAATCGAGCAATGGATAATCCCTCAATCCGCTGTTGGAGCACAGGGTCAAGTAAACCTAACCTCAGGGTTAGCAAACGCATCACAATTAATACCGCTTCCTCCTGCTTGCCGCGCTGGCGTCCCTTTTGGATAATATCTTGATAGGTAACTGATTCTTCCATAATTTCCTCCCTCAACAATCGACGGACTAAATCTTTTTCAAACCGCAAACCAGCCAGTACATCCACACAGGCCGCTAGGGTTCGGAGTTGACCTTGTTCTTCAATTCTATCCACTTCCACAACCACTTGCTCTAACAATCGATTAGGGTTATTGCTCTTAGCTAAAGTTGCCAAGGGTAACAAAGCCCGATTGGCCAACAGTGGTTGAGGGTCTTGCTCCCACAGACGAATTACTCGATAACGGTGCCAGGTATTAATATCCCTAAACTCGTTATTGAATACCAGATCTGAGGTCGTAGACTTGAGAAAAATTACCACCTGTTCAATGGGACATCGGTACTTTCGTTGTAATCTGACCCAATAGTCCAACATCCGAAATGGTAATGGTGGCTCAGATGGGGGTAGGGTTTGAAATTCTAGGTGCAGAATTTGGTTTGTACTTTGGAGTAAACTCAGAGCATCAGCTTGAATTGGTTCAGCACTTAATTCCGTTTTAAGTACCTGAATATCATCAGGTGCCTCACCCAATACCCACTGAAAAAACTCTGATGGGTATTCTTCTGCTAAGTATTTAGCGATGCAGCGCGGTCTTGGGGGTTTCCCCCATGAGCGACTGCATCAAGACACAGATGTTATCGTAAGCCAAGGCAAATTGTTTAAATTTAAGACTATTTCAGATACTGTAGTGAATCTGAGCTAAAAAAGTGATCGCACCCGGATCTTGTTTATTGATTCAAGTTATGATAGACATTTTTAGTTTAGTTGTGAACATAGTCGCGCTTGGGAAAGGCAAGAGGCAAGAGGCAAAAGGCAAGAGCTGTCATCTTTGTCTTGATTTAGCGCACTTCTGATTTAGATAAGATCTAAAAAAGACCTGATGAGATCAGGTCTTTTCAAAATCATGTCTCTCAACTTAAGAGCACAATTAACCCCTTTTACCTTTTACCTTTTACCTTTTGCCTTTTGCCTTTTGCCTTGCTAAAAGGTTTTAGCTTAAAACTTATGCTCCCCTTACCAAATCCTCTACTGCTTCTATATCAGTCGGTAACTCAGCGGTCAATACCTCTGATCCTGTCTCGGTAATCAACACATCATCTTCAATCCGAATCCCGCGCACATCATCAAATTCTGCCAATCTATCCCAATCGACCATATCTTTGTAGGTTGACCGTCGCTCTGGGTCATTCAAAATCCCTGGAACTTGATAAAATCCTGGTTCAATTGTGACCAACATTCCTGGTTCCAACAGTCGGTCTAGTCGCAGGAAGCCCAAGCCAAAGCGATCGCTTCTTTCCCGTCCTGATGCATACCCTGCCAAATCCCCTAAATCTTCCATATCATGGACATCTAATCCCAGCACATGACCAACACCATGGGGAAAGAATAAAGCATGGGCATCCATTTCTACTAAATCCGAGATGTCTCCTCGCAGAATCCCCAAATCTATCAATCCTTCAGCCATCACCCCTGCTGCTGTCATATGAATCTCTCGATATTCCACCCCAGGGTAAAGATTCTTAATACAGAAATCATGGGCTTCTTTGACGACATTATATATATCCCGCTGAGTAGGGGAAAATTTACCAGTCACCGGCCAAGTACGGGTAATATCCGCCGCCCAACCCATAGGGGTTTCTGCTCCTACATCTGCCAGTAGTAACTCTCCCGGTTGCAGGGAATGGTGAGTATCACCATTCCCTGCAG
>NZ_JAAHHS010000693.1 GCF_010692395.1 Moorena sp. SIO3H5 | reverse complement strand
TGCTGATTTTCGCTGATTAAACTGGATTAAAATATGCGCAAATATGCGTCATCAACAGGAACCTAATTTGGGAATTTATTTCGGGCATCCTTCTAAAGTTGGACACTGCCAAAAGGGAAAAAAGCTATAAAAGTCGTAAATTGTGACAAAAATAATAGATGCTTACAAAAATATGGCAACAAATAATGGATAGATTTCGGTCACACCCAGAAGAAAGTGTACGGGAATCGGCTAATCAACTGGGAATACCCAAGAGCACGGTACATTACCACCGTACTCGAACGCAAAAGCGAAGACAGAACCAAGAAACGGAATTTTGGGATACAGAAGCTGGACAAAACTTTATCAAACGATTGATAGTTAGTGCAATTTATACCTTTGGTATCAAGGGAGGGATAGGTGCATGCCGGATAGAAGAATTTATGAATCAGATAAGGATGAGTACACATGCAGGCGTATCAGAGAGTTCGATTTATCGAATGATGAAGGAAATAGAAGTCGCCATATTACGCTATAAAGAGTTAGTAGAGCAAGGATTAACCAATCGAGCAGTTGGGCAATTAGAAGAATTAGAGGTAGTATTAGGTTTGGATGAGACATGGTTAGATAAAATGCTATTAGTGTGTCAAGAATTAAGTAGCGGCTACCTTTTTTTGAAACTGCGTCCCAAAGAAGAGACACCGAAAGTTGGTGGAAGCCCATCAAACAGAGCATCGCTAGCTTTGGACTCAAAGTAAAGCAACTAGTAAGCGATAGGGCTAGTGGGTTGGTAAAATTGGGAAAACCCGACTACTTGAATGTGTGTTCGATGCCAGATTTATTTCATTTTCAGCAAGAGTTGGCAATAAATGTGGGTGCTCCAATAGGCAAAGCATGGAAAAAGGCAAAACAAGCTTTATTTGAAGCAAAAGACCAAGACAATATACCACAAGAATTAGAGGCAGACTATTCCAGACTTGATGAGTGCCGAAATAAGTATCGAAATCAAATGCATAAGATAAATCAAGCAATACAACCTTTTAGTGGAGATGGCTCATTTAATTGCATCAAACAGATAGAAAAAACTATATTATCTTGTATCGTTGCCATTAGTAAACAAGCTGAACAGGTAGCAAGAGAAGTGGGGACAGCCACGGTAACAAAATTACTAGCACAGATACCCGCTATTTTAGCAGGAATTGTAAATTGGAAAAAATGGGCAGCACAAGAAGCAGATAAATTTATTACCCAACAGAGGATTGATATTAATGAAGCACAATTAAAAGAATGGCTTTTACATTATTTGGTGCCTGTGTTCATCTGGGAACTAACATTAAGGCGAACACCATCCAAAAAGAAAAACAAAAAACTCATCGACACCTATAAAGAAATCTTACAAAAAGCAAGAGATAAATTGAATGGGAGTAATGTTAATGAATTGCTTAATTCTGAGCAACTAAATAATTGCATAGAATGGGCAAAGCAAACAGCTAGAACTTTTCAACGTGCTTCATCACAGGTAGAAGGTAGAAATGGTTATCTAGCTTTTGTACATAAGGCTAATCGGGGTATGCCAGACCAAAGGTTACAAGTTTTGACCGTCGTGCATAATTTTGATATAAGGTCTTGGGATGGGAAAACGCCAGCACAGCGACTTTTTAAGCAAGATTTTCCTGATTTATTTGAGTTCATCCTTCAAAATGTGACAGGTTTCAAAGAACCCAGAAGAAGAAAAGTAAACGGCTGATTTTCAGGACTGTCCAACCTAGAAGGATGCCCCCAAATCCATATACTAGTAAAGCTGACCCTGCTGCTTACAAATATCCTTATCTGCTAAGAGATTTAAAGATTATTTACCCAAATCAAGTTTGGGCGGCAGATATTACCTATATTGGTCTAAAACAGGGCTTTATGTATTTATTTGCCATTATAGACTTATACTCTAGATACATTTTAGCTTGGGATATTTCCAATAGCATGACTGCTAATTGGTGCGTCGAGGTGCTAAAGGAATGCTTGGTGTGGTATCCCACTCCAGAGATTTTTAACACAGACCAAGGTAGCCAATTTACCGCAGATTTATGGATTAACCAATTAAAAGAAAATGGAATCCAAATTAGTATGGATGGTAAAGGTCGAGCCATTGACAACATTTTCATAGAACGATTTTGGCGTTCTTA
>NZ_JAAHHS010000692.1 GCF_010692395.1 Moorena sp. SIO3H5 | reverse complement strand
GACAGGGGTTTTCGGTCACAAAGTCAGCATGTTGGATTTCGATCCAAAAGACCTGGAGTATTTTCGCGCCATCGGCAAAATTGTCGAATTTGAGGATGTTCCTGGTAAAGTAGAAACTGCGTTGGCTCTCTCTGGTTCAGCAGCTCAATCTAAGGTTCAAATTCACCCTGGGGACTGTGACTACTTCGAGCGAGTTAATATTATTGCCCCTACACGGCTTGAAGCCTGTGAAATTCTTGTGCAAATCATGCGTGAGAAAATAATCAGTAGTATCTCAGGACCGAATTTTCAATTAGTTGATGTGAAATTTGGTGGCTATCCCCAAGACGTAATCTGTAATGAACGCTTGCGTCGCAAAGGCTCACCGATCACCTGGTCTCCTGATGAGGTTGTGGCTGGAAAGATTGAACTGAAGGACTCTGAAGGGAACCCTCTTATCATCACTTGGGATTCGTTAGCTAAGGATTATTCCGGTTGGTGTAAGCTGGAGTGGGTAATTGCAGATCCAGTACGTCGTCAATTAGCCAACGCTAGCAACGTGGTGGATGTCACCTGGGAAGCTCCTGATGGTACAATAACTCCCTTAGATGGCTATCTCGACGGCTATTTCCAAGAAATTTACCTAGATGCCCAATCTGCTCCCATCTTTGAGAAACTGGTGAAGCATGCCTCTAGTGATGTCATGGATGATTACGTGACGGCGTTGCAAAAGCAAGTTAAAAAATATGTTAAGGAAGGTCATCTTAACTATGGCAAAGCTGCCAAACGCATGTACAATATATTCCGGCTGAATGGACAGTATGAGGAAGCTGCTTTTCTCCGGGAACTGTTTGACGAACCGGCGGCATTACTTTATCAAGTCCACGCTTTAGTAGGAACTGTTCAAGAAGCCACAGAAAAAAATAGTTCTTTTGATATCGACCATATTCTCGATCAGACTGATGAATTGATTCTGGCAGTTATCAAGGTTTTGGAAGGGGAAGAGGAGTTGGAGATTGTACGTCCTCTCCTGCGTCTATCCCGCTGTATCAGTCGTCAAGAGGAGGGGGTTCCCCTTGGTCCCCAGGTAAAAATAATTCAATCAGAAATCATGAATATTGTCAACAATTTCTTCTACGAAAAGATGACAGCACTACCTGCAATTAAGGCTTATATTGAGGGTCTCAATACTTGACCCTGACCTTCGCTATACTGACTGACGGTCGCTGCCCCTATCCCTTGACCTAGCAAGCCACCTAAATCAATGTTCACGTTGTAAGTTATTTTGTAACAGATTGCAAAACAACTTACCTTGTTGAATGGCATCATCAAGAGCAACATGGGTCAAGGGCATCTCTTCTAACCACTCAGGCGGTAGGTTTTTCTTACCTGAGTCGCTATAGTTTCGTTTTAGGAATGCCATGGCATAGGAGCGGATGTCTAGTGCCGAATGCTTAAAGGGACTATCCCCCACAAAGTTGATCAAATACCAATAGACAAACATAAAATCGAAGGTGGCTGGATAGGCAACAAAGACCGGTTTACCGGGTAATGCTTGTAGCCAAGCGTGATATGCCTGCATCACCTGTGCCGGGGGCTTGGGGTTGACTCGTGAGGCTTCCCAAGCTTCAGGGTTTTCTGACCACCATCTCATGGTGTTGGGATGACCTTGTGCCCCCGGCAACGGTTCTAGGTTAGCTGTAAAGGTGGCGATTAATTCTTTGTCTGCCGTATAAGCTGCTGAGCCAATGCTGACCATGGAGTGAGGTCCAGGGATAGGACCATCGGTTTCAATATCCGTGCTGACGTAGATTTCGATTGTCATTTGTTTGCCTATATCAAATATTAACAGGATATTGTTATGACTTTAACATCTAAGAAAATTTAGGAAAAAAAATTGGTAGTAATGCATACTAATGATTCAATCAGCAGTCTTGAACCTTGAAAACTTCGAACACTGATGGAGTGTTGCTAACCTGCAATAATTCTTCTCGTTATCTGCTGTCACCTTAGGTTAATGTTAAGTGCAGCCTACTGTTGACTTCTGACTGGAAGAGTCAATAACTCACCGTCAAATCCTTTGGATTATGACGGGAGCTTGTAAGAAGCTTATAGTTGACCAGTCTAAGTTCCTGAGAACTATGTTATTTCTAAGTGTTAATGTTCCTACCTAGGGATGCGT
>NZ_JAAHHS010000691.1 GCF_010692395.1 Moorena sp. SIO3H5 | reverse complement strand
TCCACTTTTTGTGGGTGTTTTTGATAGAAGAAAGTTTATTTCAGCCTTTAGCCAGCTGCAAATAATCCCGGACTTACGGGCTGTTGCTAATCTGGATGAACAGCTCGACAGTGGTGAAATTGTAAAGGTTGGTAATAACTATATGGTAAAAACCCATATCGTTTACACCGGTATGGATATCAATGAAATTAGTCACATAGACGAAAAAACGTCTTCCTATTTGGTTGATTTTTATCTTTGGTTTAGGTACCAAGGGGATATTCCAGCAGACCAAATCGAGTTCACAAATTATGGAATTGAGCGGCTAGATTCAGGAGAAAAATTGACCTTAAAGGAACCGATAGATACAGATGTAACGGATGGAATTAATTATAAAGTATACCGGGTTAAAGGCGATTTTCATGAAAAGTTTGATTTTCACGATTATCCGTTTGATAATCAGACCCTATCAGCGAGATTTCGACATCTCAATCTAACTCGGGACAAGCTAATTTATGTAGTTGATTTAGTGGGAATGAGAGATACCACTACAGAAAAAGTTCTCAAAAATTGGGAAAGAGCTAAAGTATTTGATAAGATTACCGATTGGAGTGTTGAGGATGCTACATTTTTCCAGGATACGGTGATTAACGATTCAACTTTGGGCAATCGACGATTTATCGATACAGATTCAGATATCGAATATTCCCGATTCAATGTGGTTATTAAAATTAAGCGAGATTTAGTCAGTTTCAGTATCAAGAATCTCTTGCCTCTAATGTTTTTTGTAGTGGTGGGATACCTGTTCATGTTTCTCCCCTTCGATCACATGTCCGTAGAAGCAGTAAGTGGCTTGCTACTAGCGATTGTCTTTTACCATCTGAGCTTAATAGAAGGACTACCGGAGGGGGTTGGCTATGTAGTGGCTCTCGACTATGCCTTTTTTATCGTTTATGTACTCAATGGCTTACAGTTGTTGATGGTGGTGATTGGGAATAGTACGCGGTTTCAGTCTGGTAAGATTAAGATTAGCAAATTAATGGAGTTTGGAAGAGTGGCGTTTCCAGTTATTTTGGTAGTTTACACCTCTCTTCTGTGCTGGCGGTATTTGTAGTTATTTGTTCTAGCGGTTTGCGATTTTATTAAGTACATAGTTATCGGTTTTTAGGGAACAGGGACGCGGAACAGGGAATAGAGCTGTTGACATTCAATCTAAGTTATTGATTAATCTTTAAAAGCTTAAGCTGTTCTGCATTTAAAGTGAAATCAAATAAAAAAGATATATCTCAGTGCCTTTTGCCTTTTGCCTTTTGCCTTTTGCCTTTTGCCTTTTGCCTTTTGCCTTGCTAAAAAGCATTTTTAATGTGATAACTTACCCTTTGGAGGTAGCTATGGTGAGCTGTTGTAGGGCATCAGAAATTTCTACCGGTAGTGGGCTTGGCTGATCAATTTGTCGCGTTGACGTGGCAAGACTGGCAACAGAGGCAGCTGTGCGTTTTTGTATAACCTCTAAAGATTCTGGTGGCTTTAGTCGTTGACCTTGTTTGATCACTTGTTCCAGCAGGGGTTGTTCATGATCTTGGCAGGATTCAGCCATTAATCCTAGCCGGTCTTTGATAACTGTATCTTGGTGAAATTGGCGATAGATTTGCTTGCGCCCTGGATAGGTAACTTTGCTACTGGACTGTTTCATGGTGGGAATGCCATCAATTTCTACTAATTTGTAGACTCCATTGATTGGGTTTCCAGTGACTAGGCGAGTTCCGAGTCCATAACCGTCGATACAAGCACCAGCCTGTTTGAGTCTGGCTATTTCATACTCGTCTAAATCCCCACTGGCAAAAATTGAGACATTGGGTAAATGCGATCGCACCTCTTGGGACAAGGTCACTAAATCCCCAGAATCCAAACGTACTCCAGTCACTTGGATTTCCCCAGCTGCGATTCGTTGAGCCAGACTCTTAGCGGCTGCTACAGTATCGTAGGTATCTATTAATAAGGGAGCATTGGGAAAATAGCGATAAAAGGCCGTAAAAGCATCGTGCTCACTTCCAGATACTGCTGTGATCGCCATCACCAAAGCATGAGCCATGGTTCCTTTAGGCTGACATCCTAATTTCACGGCTGCTAATACAGTCAATGTGCCATCCAACCCAGCTGCTATAGCTGCTCGTCCTGCCCACAAG
>NZ_JAAHHS010000690.1 GCF_010692395.1 Moorena sp. SIO3H5 | reverse complement strand
TCGTGCGGCTTGTTCTAAGTAGGAGCCTCTAGAAAATAGAGGGGTATGACTTAGGTAACTCGCGGGGATAACCCAAAAGTTATAACTGTTCATCTGGATGGCGGTGCAAACCCGACCCCCTGGAGAGACAGGTGACTCCCTACCTTGGCCACACCGAGTAGGCGACATCCTAGCAGAGTGAAGCTGGCACCAGGGCGCAATCAGACACTAATCAGATGAGTGACACTGGCGCTAAAGGGGAGGTGACATGGGTAACAGTAGCAAAAGTCCTGAAAAAGTGTCTTAGTACTAAGCCGCAATCTGACTAGTATATGCGAGACTTAATTCCCGATTATTCTCACAACGTTTTGAGTTAGACAGTTGTAATCTCTGAGAAGGGAATAGGCAAAATGGACTGCCCTAAATCACCATAACAATCTGATGGACGGAACAAATAAAAACGGCAGCAATAATGAGTCTGTAGACCGGTCGAATCTACGGTAAGTTATGTCAAACCTAATCCTCACTGCCGGGTAGGATGCAGTCGAATAACTGGCTGCGGGTATTCAGAATATACAAGCTCGTTTGAGAGCACGGTTAGACGCATGAACAAACATAGCGAACCTTGGAAAAAGCAAAAGTGGAAGAAACACCGCCAAAACTTATTCCGCCTACAAAAGCGAGTATATAAAGCGGTTCGAGCTGGTGACTTAAAGAAAGCTAGGTCACTACAAAAACTAATACTGAAATCCCGCTCAGCACAGCTTTTGGCAGTCCGACAAGTGACCCAGCTAAACAAAGGAAAAAAGACGGCTGGAGTTGATGGAAAGTCAAGCCTCAACTACAGAGAGCGAATGGAACTAGCTAAAACATTGAACCGCTATGGCCATGACTGGAAACATAGCGGTCTCCGAGAAATTCCAATCCCTAAAAAGAATGGAAAAATCAGGATGTTAAAAGTACCAACCATAGCTGACCGAGCATGGCAATGTCTAGTCAAATTCGCCCTAGAACCGGCACATGAAGCTAAATTTAATGGCAGAAGTTACGGATTCAGAACAGGCAGAAGCGCCCAAGATGCCCAAAAAGGACTGTTCAACCAGTTAAATTCAGGAAACAACGGCATCGAAAAGCGCATCATCGAATTAGACATTAAGAAATGTTTCGACCGCATCTCCCACAGCTCCATAATGGATAGATTGCTAGCACCTGCGCAACTGAAATTGGGGATATTCAGATGCTTAAAAGCAGGCATCAATCCGGAATTCCCGGAGCAAGGAACACCCCAAGGTGGTGTAGTCAGCCCTTTACTAGCAAACATAGCACTTGACGGAATAGAGGATATTCACACAAGCCTGCGATACGCAGACGATATGATATTTATCCTCAAGCCAAAAGATAATGCCGAGAAAATCCTCCAGAAGGTTAAGAATTTCTTAGCAGAAAGAGGAATGGAAATCAGTGAAGAAAAGACCAAGCTAACCAAAACGACAGACGGATTTGACTTCCTGGGGTGGAGATTCCGCGTCAGAAAAGACGGTAAGTTCTCGTGTGTTCCCTCAGAGGAAAATCACAGAAACATCCGTAAGAAGATTAAAGCCGTAGTCAACTGCTCGAATTATGGTGCTGAAATAAAAGCTAAGAAATTAGCCCCCATCGTTCGCGGATGGCGTAACTACCATAGTAGCTGCGATATGAGCAGTTCTAGAGACAGCCTATGGTTCATGAAGCACACTGCCCACCGAAAGTTCCGAAATGAAAAGAAAGTAAGTCGGTATAGAGCCTCTGAACTATGCAAAAAGGCTTTCCCAAAGGTAGGTTACAAACAAAACCAACACGTGAACGTAAAGGGGACTAAGTCACCTTATGACGGCGACCTAGTCTACTGGAGTAAAAGGAATTCGCGCCTCTACTCTGATGCTACTTCTGATGCATTGAAAAAGCAAAACCATTCCTGTGGACACTGTGGATTGAAGTTCTTAGAAGGCGAAGATGTACACCTTCATCATGCAGATGGAAACCACGACAATTGGTCGAAAAAGAACTTATTAGCAGTTCATCGTAGCTGCCATCAACAGATACACTGGAGCACTCCGAAAGGAGAGGATACCTAGGAGCCGTGTGAGGGGAAACTTTCATGCACGGTTCTGAATCGGAGGTGCCCCGGATAATACCGGGCATCGACCGTTCCT
>NZ_JAAHHS010000069.1 GCF_010692395.1 Moorena sp. SIO3H5 | reverse complement strand
GAAACTGTATTCCTGTATCCCTGGGCTGTCGCCTTCAATCGGCTGGGATTACTGGCATTTGTGGAAGCCCTAATTTTTATTGCAATTCTTGTGATTGCTCTGGTTTACGCTTGGCGCAAAGGAGCCTTGGAATGGTCATGAAATCTAATCTTACAAAGGATAGTGCTGCTATAGAACAGCAGCAAACAAACAAAATTCTTAACCCGATTGAGCGAACGCAAGTCACTCAAGACCTATCGGAAAATGTAATCTTAACTACAGTAGACGACCTTTACAACTGGGCGCGGCTTTCCAGCCTCTGGCCGATGTTGTATGGTACGGCTTGCTGCTTCATTGAATTTGCAGCAATGATTGGGTCGCGGTTTGACTTTGACCGTTTTGGTTTGGTTCCTCGTTCTAGCCCCAGGCAAGCGGATTTAATTATCACAGCCGGTACCATAACCATGAAAATGGGACCAGCACTGGTTCGTCTTTATGAGCAGATGCCAGAGCCAAAGTACGTGATTGCCATGGGAGCTTGTACTATCACTGGCGGGATGTTTAGCGTTGATTCTCCAACAGCAGTCCGTGGTGTGGATAAATTGATTCCAGTGGATGTCTATATACCTGGGTGTCCCCCTCGTCCAGAAGCAATCATGGATGCTATTGTCAAGCTTCGCAAAAAGGTAGCTAACGAGTCTATTCAGGAGCGTGGTCAGCTTAAGCAAACCCACCGTTACTACAGCACCACTCACAACATGAAAGTGGTACCAGAGATCCTGACGGGTAAGTACCTGCAATCAGAGGAGCGCTATACTGCACCCAAGCAGTTGACCGAGGGGATGGGAATAGCAGTACCACCAGCACTCAAATCCTATCAAAAGCAGGAGGTAGAGCGTGGCTGAAGAGTCAAAACCCGTAGAGCAAACGACACAAGTCTCTGAAATAGTTGAAGCTGGAAAAGTCTCGGGATGGCTCAAGGAAAACGGTTTTGAGCATGAGTTCATGGAGCTGGATCACCTAGGGGTTGAGATACTCAAAGTTGAACCAGATGTCTTGCTTCCCATTGCTACTGCTCTATACGCCTATGGGTTTAACTACCTCCAATGTCAAGGAGGCTATGATTTTGGTCCTGGGGCAGACTTGGTCAGCTTCTACCACTTGACTAAAGTGAGTGATAATACTGATCAGCCTGAGGAAGTCCGTGTAAAAGTCTTCCTACCCCGAGATAATCCTAAGGTTCCCTCGGTTTACTGGATTTGGAAAGCTGCTGATTGGCAGGAGCGGGAAACCTACGATATGTTCGGTATAGTTTTTGAAGGACACCCTAACCTGAAGCGGATTTTGATGCCAGAAGATTGGGTGGGTTGGCCTTTGCGGAAGGATTATATATCACCGGACTTCTACGAATTACAGGATGCTTATTGATTAGTTATTGGTTTGAGATCGTTTCCCTGATGCGTTCGCGTAGCGGCTCCAAAGGACAATCGTGTATCGTGAGTGCATGTCAATCGCGAACGGAACATCTAGCTTTGCTCACTCCCTAAGAGGGATGATTGCTTATATTAACCAACTTACATTTAACCGATTGACCTTGGCCAAAAGGCCACGCTACGCGAACGGTCACGCTAAGCGAACGGATGAGTGTAAGTTGGTTACTTAAGTGATAACAATTGACATCAATTTGGCTACAAATAAATACAGGTAATAGATAATGGGTCATTTTCCTCCTATTTTACCCTATTACCTAAGACCCAATTATCAAGTCTTGCCTCACTAACCTAAAGCTTGGGCGAGATCTTCTAGTAGATCATCAGTATGTTCAAGACCAACAGACATCCGTAACAGATTGTCTGGGGTTCGGGTACCAGGAAATTCCATAGAAGCACGATGTTCGACTAAACTCTCGACACCACCCAAGCTAGTGGCTCGTGTAAATACCTTCACCTTGCCAGTAAAGGCAAAAGCATTTTCCCTGTTTCCTTTCACCTGGAAAGAAATCATACCCCCAAACAGGTTCATCTGAGCAGCAGCAATTCCATGTCCTGGATGGTTTGGTAATCCGGGATAATGAACAGCTTCTACTTGGGAGTGTTCTTCTAAAAACCGTGCCACCTTCAAGGCATTTTCTGAATGAGCTCTCATGCGGTAGGGTAAGGTCTGAATGCTCCGCAGGAGTAACCAACAGTCGAAAGGAGCGGCTACTGAACCGCCAGCCATCTGAATTGTTTTAATTTTTTGAAAAAATTCATCCTCAACCTTAGTAATCACGGCACCTCCTAAGACATCACTGTGTCCACCGAGATACTTGGTTGTGGAGTGGATAACCAAATCTGCCCCCAACTCCAATGGACGTTGGCTAATCGGTGTTGCCCAAGTGTTATCGCAAACACAATAGACATTATGGTTATGGGCAATATGGGCAATTTTGCTGATATCGGTAACCCTTAACATCGGATTGGAAGGGGTTTCTATCCAAATCAGCTTGGTATTGGGTTGAACTGCCTCCATGACTGTGCTAGGGTTAGCCATATCTACAAAAGTTACCGCCAAATTCCAGGGGCCGAAAATTTCTCGCAAGAGAAACCCAGTTCCTGTGTAACTATCTAGAGGTGCAACTACATGGTCTCCAGGGGACAAAGCCTGGAAGATACTCAAGGTAGCAGCTGAACCAGAAGAAAAAGCGGCGGCGGCTGCCCCACCCTCTAGTTTAGATAGGCATTTTTCCAGACTATCCCGATTCGGGTTATTGTCTCGACTGTAATTATAACCCTGAGGGTAGCTGCCGTCTGGCTGACGTTCAAATGTAGTAGATAGATAGATTGGGGACACTACTGCCCCTGTGGCCGAGTCAATATTATGGCCAGCATGCACTGCCAGTGTCTCAATTTTCATGCAACCTTTTGCTCAAATCACTGATAATACCTTTTCAGAGGTAAGACGCCACAATATATAACATTGTGGCGTTCCTCATACTTATGAGGTACTGTCAATTTTATTCCGCCCTTATTAAGGAGGGGGAGGGGGATTCGTACTCCCCACTCCCTACTCCCTATTCCTTAAAACCAAGGACTTTGTACCTCACCTCACCCAATTGAAAACTGCGATATATACATGTTGGCCATATCATGGCGCATTAATCCGGTCTACGTTGTGTTATTGACTACATAAGACTTACTTATCACTGACAATAGGGGTAAAACTTAATCAAAAACCATATTCACTAAGGTTTGTTGCCAAATTGCCAGTACCATAATAAAACTTTACCAATCGTTTTAATTGGCTTGAGTGACTTATAGGCTTCCCATTGCCCCGGTATGATAGGGGAGTTGTTGGTAATTATAAAAAAATTGTGAAAAAAATTACACTCTTAGGTTCCACTGGCTCAATAGGTACCCAAACTCTCGATATTGTTAATCAATACCCCGAACAATTCCAGTTAGTGGGATTGGCAGCTGGGCGCAATGTGGAAATGTTAGCGGCTCAAATTCGGCAATTTCGACCGATAATTGCTGCAATTCGTGATCAAGAGAAATTACCAGAACTCAAAGCAGCAATTGCTGACCTTGACCCCCAACCTATTATTTTAGGGGGCGAAGCTGGAGTGGTAGAAGTGGCACGCTATGGTGATGCGGAAGCTGTAGTTACTGGCATTGTCGGCTGTGCGGGTTTGTTGCCTACTATTGCTGCTATTGAAGCGGGTAAAGACATTGCTTTAGCTAATAAAGAAACTCTCATTGCAGGTGGTCCAGTGGTACTACCCTTAGTGGAAAAACATGGTATTAAGCTGCTACCAGCTGACTCAGAACATTCGGCAATTTTTCAGTGTCTTCAGGGAGTTCCAGCAGGGGGATTGCGGCGGATTATCCTAACAGCATCCGGGGGGGCTTTCCGAGATTGGTCCGTAGACAAGTTAGCTTCAGTGAAGGTGGCTGATGCCCTGAAGCATCCTAACTGGTCCATGGGACGTAAAATTACTGTAGACTCTGCCACTCTGATGAATAAGGGATTGGAAGTGATTGAGGCTCACTTCCTTTTTGGCATGGATTATGACCACATCGACATTGTGATCCATCCCCAGAGTATTATTCACTCCCTGATTGAACTACAAGATACCTCAGTATTAGCTCAGTTAGGTTGGCCAGATATGCGCTTGCCTTTACTCTATTCCCTTTCATGGCCGGAGCGGATCTATACCGATTGGGAACCACTAGATTTGGTGAAAGCTGGTAATTTGACTTTTAGGGAACCGGATCATCAGAAATATCCCTGTATGAACATCGCTGATGCGGCTGGTCGGGCTGGTGGGTCGATGCCAGCGGTATTGAATGCAGCGAATGAGCAGGCAGTTGCCCTATTCCTAGAGGAGAAAATTGCTTATTTGGATATTGCTCGTTGTATTGAATCTGTATGCGATCGCCACCAAGCTGATAACTGTTCCAATCCTTCTTTAGACGATATCTTGGCAGCAGATCGATGGGCAAGACAGGAAGTTTTAGCTGCTAGTAAGTTGCTCCGGGATTCGATCACTTTCCCGCAGCCTGTCGCTTCAACAAGTTGATTGGGTTTAAGACCTGCTCAGAAATCTAAAAAACGTTTTGGGAATAGTCGCCCATAGCCCCGACGTCAAGGACTCGCTCAGTCGGGGTAGTTTACGCTATGTGGTTGCCTTAAACTTGTGAGTGGACAATAACAGAAGTTGGAGAGCTACTTATGGACGCCGCTGCACTCTGGCAACGCTATCAGGATTGGCTTTATTACCACGAAGGATTAGAGCTTTACCTCGATATCAGCCGTATGGGGTTTGATGATGCCTTTGTGGAGGCGATGCTGCCTAAGTTTGAAAAGGCATTTAAGGATATGGATGCCCTAGTCAACGGTGCGATCGCAAACCCTGATGAAAACCGCATGGTCGGTCACTACTGGCTAAGAGACCCGGACTTAGCCCCAACTCCAGAACTCCAACAAGACATTGTCAAAACTCTCGAAAAAATTGAAACCTTTACCCAAAATGTCCACACGGGTGCCATCCATCCCCCTAGGGCACCAAAATTTACTGATGTTCTTTCCATTGGTATTGGGGGTTCTGCTCTTGGTCCTGAGTTTGTCGCTGAAGCCCTCGGGCCAGACTCTCCTCCTTTAGGCATTCACTTTATTGACAATACTGACCCAGCTGGCATTGATGCTCTGCTGACCCAACTCCAAGACCGATTGTCTAGCACTCTGGTATTAGTTATCTCCAAATCTGGGGGAACACCAGAAACTCGTAACGGCATGGTGGAAGTTAAAACAGCCTACGAGTCTCAGAATCTAGACTTTGCATCCCAGGCTGTTGCCATTACGGGTGTTGGCAGCAAACTAGATCAATTGGCAAAATCCGAAGGTTGGCTGGCCACCTTTCCCATGTACGATTGGGTAGGAGGACGTACCTCTGAAATGTCAGCCGTAGGACTACTTCCAGCTTCACTACAAGGGATTGATATCCGTCAGATGCTGGCTGGTGCTAAACAGATGGATAGCGCGACCGGTAGCCCCCAGCTCAAAAGCAATCCAGCAGCGTTACTTGCCCTATGCTGGTACTTTGCTGGCAATGGTAAGGGAGAGAAAGATATGGTCATGTTGCCTTACAAAGACAGTCTATTGCTATTCTCCCGTTACTTACAGCAGCTGGTAATGGAATCTCTAGGTAAGGAAAAAGACCTAGATGGCAATACGGTTTATCAGGGCATTGCAGTTTATGGTAACAAAGGCTCAACGGATCAACATGCCTACGTACAGCAACTTCGGGAAGGTGTTCCCAATTTCTTTGTCACGTTCATTGAAGTCTTAGAAGACCGACAAGGGAAGTCTCCAGAAGTAGAAGCCGGTGTAACTGCGGGAGACTATCTATCAGGTTTATTACAAGGTACTCGCCAGGCGTTGTATGACAATCAACGGGATTCTATTACCGTAAGCATTCCTCAAGTCAATGCTACAACCGTGGGGGCATTAATTGCCCTGTATGAACGTGCTGTTGGTCTTTATGCATCCTTGGTGAATATCAATGCTTATCACCAACCTGGGGTAGAAGCGGGTAAAAAAGCCGCCGCTGCCATTCTGGATTTACAGAAAAAGGTGATGGAGGTACTACACCAGGAAAGTGCTGCCATATCTATTTCGGAGTTAGCTGAGAAAGCGGGAGCCCCTGACCAAATTGAAGGGATTTACAAATTGCTGCGTCATCTGGCTTATAACCAGCGGGGTATTGTCTTAGAAGGGAATCTGGGGCAACCAAGTAGTCTGAAAGTTTCTGGTGTATAAGTTAATAGACATTTGACCTTTTTTCTTGACAGTTGACTGTTAGTCATTGACAGCCAACTGTCAAATTTAAGGCTAGTTAACAAAAAAGACCTTAGGCTTCCTAGTCAACTCAAGAAACTTGGTGACATACTCCCACACTGACCTTACAGGTTCAGTGTGGGCTTCTTTCCAACTCCAGCTATTGCTTCGGATACTCGGAAAGCTTTACTGCTGACGGGATGCCCCACCGCCATTTTCAATACATTGATCGCCGCATTTACATCTCTATCAGCTACATAACCACAGTGAGGACAGGAATGAACGCGGTCTTTTAGTTTTTTGGGTACTTTTACTCCGCAGTTGGAACAGTTTTGACTGGTGTTCCGAGGATTCACTGCAACTGTTTGCAAACCAGCATTTTCGGCTTTGTTTGACAGTATTGACAGGAATTGCCCCCAGCCAGCATCAAGAATAGATTTAGCCATTTTAGTCCTGACCAAACCTTTAATGTTTAGCTTCTCGTGAGCAACTAGATCGTGGTTATCTAGTAAACTTTTTGCAGTTTTAAAATGAAAGTCTTTTCGAGTGTCAGCTACCTTTTTGTGAGCCTTCCCTAATTTACTGACAGCTTTCCTTCTATTATTACTTCCCTTCTTGGATCTACTGACAGCTTTTTGGATCTTTTTTAGTCGCTTCTGAGCCTTTCGATAATACTGAGGAATTGGCACCTCTGAACCATCAGACTTGATCAGAAAAGATTTGAGACCCATGTCTATCCCAACAGGATTGGAAACGCTATCTACTGGGATAATATCCGGTACAGAATCATCTTGAATAGATAACGTAATATAATACCCATCAGCCTTTCGAGTTATAGTGGCTGTCTTAATTTTAAAACCTTCTGGGATAGGTCTATGGTAAATCATTTTGACTTTTCCAAATTTGGGAAGAGTCAAAATGTTGCCACTTATAGGATTTTTACCAAGAGAGGGGAATGTAAAAGACTTGTATCTGTTTTTCCCTTTAAATCTAGGTCTCCCGCTCTTTTTTCCGTTACTATCTCCCTTCAAAAACCGTTTAAAAGCTAGATCGACTCTTTTGACGCAGTCTTGCAGAACTTGAGACTGAACAACACTGTACCAAGGTCTGTCTTTTTTTAGTTGAGGGAGAGTTTTCTTTTGAGAAAAATAATCGGGGTTGTTTTTTAGAGCTGGAAGATGGCAGACAAGAGGACAGGAATTAATAGAGCAACGATTCTGTTCGTACCAGTTAAACCTATCAGCAAGTAAGTAGTTATATTGATGTCGAAGCATGTCCAACCATCTTTCTACTTCACGCTCTTGATTTTTGGTCAATTTTAGTCGATATTGATACGCTGCTCTCATTATTGCCACCTCTTGTTTTTCGACCTACTATTAAGATAACACTCGTATTTACAGGTGTCAATGCGAAATGAAAGACAAAAATTTGATGATTAGGTTGACTAGCTTTGAGAAAAAGCAACTCAAACAGGAAGCTGATCGCAGAGGGATGACTTGCTCCGAATTATTAAGGAGTTTGATCGCTCCCTTTCCTGAACCCAAAGACTCTGTGTAAAATTCATCCCACGCTCATCCTTGCGGATTGAGACGTGGGGCTTCTTTTACCGGCCAGCTAAAATATAAATCATAAAAGGTTAAGTTATATCTTAAATGTAACGTTTTTTATAAAAAATTAACGTTTTTTAAAATTTTGGTTATGCTGGCCATAAAGATAGCTTAATTAAAGAGGTCAGAGGTGCAATGGCTCAGTCTGATGTAGTAACTGTCGGTCAATACCTTACTCAACGCCTGCAAGCCGCTGGTGTCAAGCATATTTTTGGCGTAGTGGGAGATTACGTCCTGGGTCTGATGGATGTCTTGCTAGAGAGTTCTGTAGAGTTAATCTACACCTGTAACGAACTCAATGCCGGATATGCAGCTGATGCCTATGCCCGCCTTAATGGTGTTGGTGGGTTGTGTGTTACCTATAATGTCGGTGGACTCAGTCTAGTGAATGCGGTGGCTGGTGCCTACGCTGAGCTAGTCCCCTTGATCGTGATTAGTGGAGCGCCTAACAGTTCCCAGCGGCAGCAAAAGTTACTCCTACATCACACTGCCGGTAATTACAATCTACAGCTGGAAATTTTTGAAAAAATTACAGTGGCAGCCGTGAGGCTTACCAGCCCTAGTCAAGCGGCAAGGCAAATCGACCAGACCATTGCTGCTTGTTTGCGCCACCGCAGACCTGTATACATTGAAATTCCCTCAGACTTAGTCAATCAACCTTGTCCTATTACTGGGGAGCGTGACTTACCAGAAGCCCCAATTATGGATATCCACGCTTTATCAGAGGCAGTTGAAGAGGCGGTAAGTTTGCTAGAGCAATCCCAGCATCCCGTTATTATAGCTGGGGTTGAACTCCACCGCTACGGTATAGCAGACCAACTTACCAACCTGCTGGAGCAGACAGGATATCCCTTCGCTACCACTTTGTTAGGCAAGTCAATCATCTCGGAAAGCCACCCACAATTCATTGGTAGTTATGCAGGAGCGTTCAGTCAGGACTATGTACGCCAACGAGTTGAAACAGCCGACTGTATTTTATGCCTGGGTGCCTTCATGTCAGACATTAATCTGGGTGGTTTCACTGCCCAACTGCCCGAAGAGCGATTAATTAACGCTAATTCTGACAAAGTTAAAATCAAACACCACTTCTATTCTCCAGTGTATCTACTGGATTTCATGGCTGGTCTAACTGCCAAACTTCAGAAGAAAAAATCTGATGTCTTGGATATCAAGCCAGCTATAGAGTCTTTGTCTAAATGCTTTGAGTCACAACCTCAGCAAAAGCTAACCAACGCCAGATTCTATGAGCGGATGACTCACTTTATTGATGATGAGTCAATCGTGATTGCTGAAACTGGTGATGCTTTAATTGCTACCGTTGATTTGGTACTCCAAGGAGACAGCGACTACATTGGACAGGCTCTTTACACATCTATTGGCTTCTCAGTTCCTGCCTGTCTAGGAGTTGGTTTAGCTGTTCCTAACCGTAGACCGGTTGTGTTTGTCGGTGATGGTGCCTTCCAGATGACCTGTCAGGAACTTTCTACGATTATTAGGCATCAACTTAACCCGATTATTTTCTTAATTAATAATGACGGTTACACTATTGAGCGAGCTATCCATGAAGGCTCGTACAACAATATTCAACCTTGGAAATATCATCAGTTACCCCAGGTTTTTGGAAATAGCTGGAGTTGCCAAGTGCGTACTGAAGGTGAGCTAGAACAAGCCTTAGAACAAGTAAAAGTTAACCACAATAGTATCTCCTTTATCGAAGTTCATTTAGATCGCCTCGATTGCTCTGATGGTGTCAAGCGCTTGGGGAAAGCGTTAAGTGCTATGCAAGGATTATCAGAGTAGTAGCTGGTTTAGGCAAGAGGGGGCAAGCTTTATTAACGATACGGGATGCCCCGACCCACGCCTTACAATACAACTCGTTCTTTCTTTTTAGATAAGCAGGTGGCGGTTAGCTCTTATTTTGTCTTCCCTGCTGTTTCTATCATACCGTCTTAAGGGCTGTTTATAAAAGCTTCTGTCCCCGATTCATCTCACACTCATGGCGTAGCATTGAGATGTGAGGCTTCTCGCGGATCTAGCTAAATGTCAGTACTATAGTTATCCCATGCCATTGATTATTCTGGTTGCAGATGACGACCTGGGCACTCGTTTGTCTGTAAGCGATTATCTGGAAATGTCAGGTTATTCAGTTATTACTGCTGAAAATGGTCAGCAAGCGCTGTCTATGATTGAGACTTATCACCCTCACCTTCTGGTTACAGATATTAATATGCCCCGAATAGATGGCTATGAACTGGTGAGAAAAGTGCGTCAGAAGCCCCCATTGCGGTTGTTACCTGTTGTATTTTTAACCGAACTCAATAGCACCAATCAACGCATCAAGGGTTATCAGTCTGGATGTGATGTCTACCTACCTAAGCCCTTTGAGATGCAAGAATTAGGTGCAGTCATTCAAAGTTTACTAGTGCGATCGCAAATGATTCATACGGAGTTACGATTCCCACCACAGACTACAAAAGAGCCGGTTGATAAACCGGCATCTAGATCAATCAACTCCGTAGATATTAATCATCAATCAGGGAATAGTACCCAAGCTCATGCTCTACAGCTGACCGAGCGGGAACAGCAAGTATTGAATTTACTAGCTACAGGTTTATCCAATGTCGAAATTGGTAACCAACTACACCTGAGTCCAAGGACAATCGAGAAGTATGTTAGTCGTCTGTTCAGAAAAACTGATATGAGTAACCGAGCCGAACTCTTACGATTTGCCTTAGAACACCATTTAATCAAATGAATTAATCCAGTTAACCACCAATGGCACAAATGCTAAGTTCACCATTGGCAATTAGTAGTTGGCAGTTTTTTAGTTTTGCCTAGTCTTGGTGTAATTGTCAACAACGTGTTCCAGCAGACCTTCGCAAGCGTCTAGCAGTAAATCAATCACCTTATTAAAACCCTCTGGTCCACCGTAGTATGGATCGGGGACTGAGCGGTTGGTGTGATGACGGGCAAAATCACACATTAGCCTTACTTTATCTTTATACTTCCCAGCTGGATCAACAGAGATAATATCTTCATAGTTTTGCTGATCCATAGCTAAAATCAGGTCAAATTCTTCCAAGTCAGACCGATTAAACTGCCGTGCTTTCCCCTGGAGTACAATCCCCCGACGTTTCGCAGCTGCTGTCATACGCCGATCTGGGGCAGAACCGATATGATAACTGGAAGTACCAGCGGAATCGCAGACAATTTGGTCAGAAAGATTTGCTTGTGCTATCAAGTAATTCATGATGTTCTCCGCTGAGGGAGAACGGCAGATATTACCAAGGCAGACAAACAGTAACTTGCAGGGCATGGGTATATTATTTGGTCAACTACGAGCTGGGCCGTGTTAAGTTTAGCAACGAAATGGCTCTATGGGATAGTTGAACCCATGTGGTGCGATGTCGCTTCATGGTTCAATGTCTAGCAACGCAGTGATTTAAATACACCAAGTTGTAAAGGGATACCTCCTAACAAGAACGGTTATGCAAGGAAGAGATTTAATATTTAAGTCGCGCCGTAGCCTTTACCGCAAACGCCGCCGACGGTTTAACCTACTGACGATTCTCACAGGGATAGTTCTAAGTTTGATGATTGTGGAATTGTTGGCTCGTTTCTTACTGGCTGCGGTCGGCAAAATTAATGAGATAGCTACCTACAAGGGGGCACCCAGAGATTTCACTGTTTACCGTCCCAAGTTCGTTGACCAGACACAGCAGCTTTATGATGGATTACCAGACCTTGGTGATCTAGCTGTCGAACGGGATCTAGCTGTAGGTTACAGTTTATTGGGGAAGCAACAGAGCGATTTCTGGCGCATTAATGAGCAGGGTTTCCGGGACGACGACCCTGTTCCCTTGGTCAAACCCAAAAATGAAATTCGGATTTTTTTGTTAGGTGGGTCAACAGCTTTTGGTCAAGGGAATGCCAATAATGAAGTTACCATAGCCAGCTACTTAGAAGCTCGTCTCAATGAACGGATAAAACAGCAGAGGAGTTCCCCACAGAAATACCGACCGATGACCTTACCCCCTTCTGAACCGGAATTAAAGCAAGCACTTGCTCTGCCGCCAAAGATTAGAAATGGTAAGTATCGTGTCATCAACGCCGCCGTACCAGGGTATACCTCTGGCAATACACTAGCTCAGTTAGCTCTCAATATTTTACCTTACAGTCCAGACGCAGTAATAGTGTTGGGTGGATACACAGACTTGATCACCCCCAGTGACCAAAATTTAACAGATATTCCTAATACAGAAGCCTTCTTGGAAAACGCGACTGGGCATTTTTGGACCTATCTCACCCAGCAGTTGAAGCATTTAGTTACAAAAACTTATCTCGCTAAAGCAATCACATACTGGGTCTTACAGCCTGAGCCATCAGTGAGTCAGCGGTCTCTAGTAATGAAGGGGGACGTTATGCCACTGAAGAAGTATCTTCCTCAGGAATCCGATGAACTAGAACGTCGATTGACGCGCTATCGAAATAACCTCAGACATATGCTGCGTTTAACTGCAGGACAACGAATTCCTTTACTAGTTGCTGTCCAACCAGAAATCACTGGTCGTGGCAACAATAAGATCAAACCAGCAGAAAAGGAAATTTTGCAGCAGTTAGGAAAGGTTTACCAGGAACAAGTGCAAGCCAATTATCCCAAATTGGTAGCAGCGGGTCAGCAACTTGAGAAAGGTTTTCCCAAAAATATTAAGGTTCTCAACTTGTACACAATTTATCAAAACTTTCCCGAACTGGCCTTTCATGATGCCATTAACTTGACAGAAGCAGCCAATATGAAGGTGGCTAATAGCTTATATTATGGAGTTAGTTCACTGCCAAAGCTACAGGTAGCTTCGTTTTACTCAAATATTGATCAATAGTCACGTATTAATAGGATATTTGGCATGAGGTTTGGAGCCATTTAAAATGATTAATTTCCTCATGCCTATAGTTTTTTACTACGGAATCCCGAGGGGGGATTGACCGATGAGGTTATAAACCTGGTAAATTTAACCCACTGGTAAGTTCTTCCATGCGCTCCCGCATAGTGGCTGTGGAGGTCTCATAGGCATTTTTCATGGCTGCTAACACCAGTTCAGATAAAGCCTCAGCTCCTTGATTGATAGCATCCTCAGAAATCTCTACACGTAGGGGTTCCTGATTGCCACTGAGAAACACCTTCACCTTACCGTCTTCCCCTGATGTTCCCTCAATTTCCATTTGCTCCAACTGATCCTGGAGCTCTTTGGCACCCTTTTGAACTTCTTGAGCTTTTTTGAATGCTTCGGCTAGTTCTTTCATCTTGCCGAGACCGAGACCAAATCCTTTTCCTTTGTCTTGTGTCATAAAAAATCCCAGTTAAGTTTAGAAACCCCCTGTCTAATGACCGGGGAAGAAAAACAAACGTCAAGCGCGGTTTTAACCCCTGGCCAGGTTGGCACTAAGCCCAGTCTATGGGCAAGGGGTGCGCTGACATTATAAATCTTGTGGTGATTAACCTTTATCTATATCTATTGTGTATCTATTGTGATGCTATTGGAATTTTCCTCGCCTTAACAGCAATAGGAAATAGGGGAATAAATCCCCGGTGTACTTATTAATACATGGGCGGAAGTCATATAGTTAACTTCCTTCCGTTCTTTTCTAGTTTAGCCAAGCACAACCATAAACTAAAAATTGATCAGCTTTGTGATCAGCTTTGTGATCAGCTTTGGGATCAGCTTTGAACTGATTCCCCAACAGGATCGGTTTTGGTATATCCACTGGAACCATAGGAGGGGATAAATCCCCTCGCTGGTTTTTATCCCTGCTCTAAAGACATAGGGCTTTCAACTGCTAGTTTTTTGGTAAAATCACCTAAAATCCTTACTTCTGGCTCTAAACACAGTGACCAGTGCTTTTCTACTTGCTCCTGTATATGGTGGATCATGCGGAAGATATCGCTAGCCTTAGCATCACCACAGTTAAGTATAAAGTTGGCATGGCGTTCAGCTATTCTAGCACCACCAATTTGGTAGCCTTTTAGACCAATTTGTTCAATTAGCCAACCAGCAGCATAGGGGTCAGGGTTCCGGAACACACTGCCACAGCTAGGTAGGTGGTAAGGTTGGGTAGTGTGTCGTCTTGCCAAATGATCCGATGTCAGTGAGCGCACCTGTTTTGGGTCAGCACCCGGTTTTAACTGAAATGTGGCTTGGCTGACTATGCGATCGCTACCTTGAAGGATTGAGGTGCGATAGCTAAAGCCTAGGTCTTGGCTACTGAGTTGGGCTATTGAGCCATCAGGGGATAGAACATCTGTATTAAACAGAATATCAGCTGTGGAATTTTTGTGGGCACCAGCATTCATCACTACAGCACCACCAACGGTTCCAGGTATGCCCACAGCCCACTCTAGCCCTTCCCAGCCTCGTTTGGCAGCCTGCCATGCCAGTCTGGCAATCGGTACACCAGCACTAGCGGTAATTCTCCCTGTATCTGCATCAAAGTGAGTATGGCGCAGATAGCGAGTACAAATTACCAAACCCGGCAAACCGATATCGCTGACTAGAAGGTTGGAACCAGCCCCTAACAGGGTTAGGGGTAATTTTTGGGAGTGAGCCCACTGGAAACTAGCTTGTAGGTCTTCTAGGCTCCGAGGGGCGACGTACCACTGAGCTGGACCTCCCACACGAAATGAGGTGAGTTTGGCTAAGGATACCTGGGACTGAAGTGGACAATTGGTTCCTGGAATATACAACTTTAACTGGGAAGGAGTTTTTTTCTGGGTTAGCACGCTAGTTATCATCAGGAAAATCAGGGTAGAGATTCGGAGCTACACACAATGAAAATAATGCCGATCGGTTTTTGGCAGTCACATTGGCTAGAATTGCTAGGGGGTAGAGTACCCAGAGGAGTTCGTGGAAAGTTGATTCACGAGGATCATAGAGGCTTGAGATCATACTGACCTTCTGAGGTAGGTCTATAGTTAAGATTCCCTAGCTTAATTCACAATTATTGATGCTTTCGAGCTAAATTTTGCTTAAGCTTTGCCATTCTCTGGCTTTTCGTAAAACCCCATGACCTTAGGAATAATCTGATTGAGATTACCGGCTCCCAAGAATAGGGCTAAGTCCCCAGGACGAAGAATTTGGTTGAGAAACTCTACCACTGATTCGAGAGTTGGTTTGTAATGCACATCCTTATGGTTAGATGCGATCGCCTGATAAAGGTTTTCCCCGCTAATTTCTCCTAAATCTGGTTCTCCAGCACTGTAGATATCACTGATAACAACTAAGTCAGCGTTACTAAAGGAAACACTAAACTCGGGAAGAAACCTCAGGGTACGACTATATCGGTGAGGTTGGAAAATTGCAATTATTCGCTGGTCAGCTTTGACCTGAATTCTTGCGGCAGCTAGGGTTGCCTGAATTTCACTGGGGTGGTGAGCATAGTCATCCACAAAACTAATATCATTGCACTTGCCCCGCAGCTCAAATCGGCGTTTGGCTCCCTCAAAGCTAGCGATCCCCGAGGCAATTGCGTCAAATTCCAACCCCAAATTTCGTCCTACTGCTACTGCGGCTAGGGCATTGCTGAGATTATGTTTGCCCAGCAATTTCAGCTCCAACCGACCTAAAACCTGATTGCCCTCCCAAACTCTGGCGGTAGTGCCATTAGCTTCATAAGTTACATCATCAACGCTATAGTCGGCCCCCATATCCCGCCGTAGACTATAGCTGATATTCGGTTTTAGTTGCGTACGCACTGTTTCACAATCAATACATCCGACTAACTTCTTACAGCGCTTCGCGAAAGCCTGGAATATTTCAACAACCTCCTCTAACTTCTGGTAATGGTCTGGATGATCCAGCTCAATATTGGTTACTACACCAATCTCGGCGGAGAGCTTAACCAACGAACCATCGGATTCATCAGCCTCAGCAACCAGTAATGATCCATTTCCTAGCCTGGCGTTACCACCGATAGCATCCACCTCACCACCGATAATCATGGTGGGGTCACAACCCGCTTGCCACAGTAGATAACCGAGCAAACTACTGGTTGTAGTTTTCCCATGAGTCCCAGCAACTGCTATACTGGAATAGTCTTCAATCAACGCCGCTAGTAAATCTGAGCGATGGAAAATCGGGCAACCTAGCTTTAAAGCTGCCTGATACTCAGAGTTCAATGGGTTAATTGCTGTGGAACAGATAACTTGAGGCAAGCCTAAAGAGGGTTCAGCTAAAGATATAGTCGGACTTGATTGTGATATTTCTGTGAGCGCTTTTGGGTTCAAACTCGTGCTAACCCTTTTAGCTGCTACGTCTTCACAAGCTGGTGCATTCCTGGATTGGAAAAATTCTAAGTTGGCGGCACACTGCTGTTTGAAGATATGAGCACCTACTGCTTGCAAACGTTGCGTGATATGGGTTGTCCGAGTATCTGAGCCAGATACTCTAAATTTGCGTTTGGCTAGGATGTAGGCAAGAGCTGACATCCCAATTCCGCCAATACCAATGAAATGAAATGGTTTATTACTGAAATCAACAGTCTTTGGCATTTTAACTCCTTACACACCACACCGCACACGCCTAATTTGCCAATAACACGCGCTATCATATCAGGAAAAATACAGATCCAGGAATAATTTTTGGTAAATAAGTACATCTGTACTGTCAAACAGGGGAATAATACCTTCAGTTTGATAACCTAACTGTTACATAACTGATTTTTGAGTACGTAGATTGTCGTATATATTACACGTAAACAAGAGTTATCAATCCGGACAAACGTCCCAAGACTCATAAAATAGCACTAGAGCAGAGCTAGTGCTGATTTTTTGAGCTGATCTCCATCACTGCTGACCATGGGGGTTAGGACTTACATAGCAAACTAAAGCAGACTAATCAGTTGATACTGCTTACGGGAGAGGGGCTTTGGGAGCAACTGCATTAAGACATGGCGTCAGTAAAATCAGGTTGCCGAAGCAATATCAGATCTGTGCCATGCCCAGAGGGGACTCTGCTGCCAAAACCTCCAGCTTTGGAGATAAGTATACCCATCTGGCTTTAAAAGGAGTACATCAAACCAGATTAGTTTAGTAAAAGTTTCAAATTGTTTCAGCCTTTGCGATATTATTGGGATCATTAAGAAAATATTTACTTTGAATTACAGAGGGCAAAAAGCAGTGATTAGAGTAGCGATCAATGGTTTTGGACGCATCGGACGCAACTTTATGAGATGCTGGCTGACTCGGGAGAATAGCCAGTTAGATATAGTGGGAATCAATGATACCTCTGATCCCAAGACAAATGCCCATCTGCTCAAATACGACTCAATGCTGGGCAAACTTGATGCAGATATCAGTCCTGATGACAATTCCATAATAGTTAATGGAAAAACTGTCAAGTGTGTATCCGATCGGAACCCCTTGAACTTGCCCTGGGACTCTTGGGGTGTTGACCTAGTTATCGAAGCGACTGGTGTTTTCCGAGATAAGGATGGGGCTGGCAAGCATATAGCTGCTGGTGCTAAGAAAGTGCTAATCACTGCTCCTGGCAAAGGAGACGTCCCCACCTACGTCATGGGTGTTAATCACGAAGACTACATCGACGAAGGAAATGACGTGATTAGCAATGCTAGCTGTACTACCAACTGTCTAGCTCCCTTTGCCAAAGTACTGCATCAAAAGTTTGGCATTATCAAAGGAACAATGACCACAACCCACAGCTACACTGGTGACCAGCGGCTTCTTGATGCCAGCCACCGGGATGTACGTAGGGCTCGGGCAGCAGCGCTCAACATTGTCCCTACCTCTACTGGTGCGGCTATAGCAGTAGCTCTAGTGATTCCTGAACTGAAAGGTAAACTCAACGGTATTGCTCTGCGGGTGCCAACTCCTAATGTGTCTATCGTTGACTTGGTAGTTCAAGTGGAGAAAAGTACCATTGCTGAGCAGGTCAATCAAGTGTTCAAAGAAGCAGCTGAAGGCCCACTCAAGGGAATTTTGGCTTACGGCGACGAACCTCTTGTTTCCTCTGATTACAGGGGTCATGATTGTTCGTCAATTGTGGATTCTAGCTTAACTATGGTCATGGGCGGCGATATGGTTAAGGTTGTTGCCTGGTATGACAATGAGTGGGGATACTCTCAGCGGGTTGTAGATTTGGCTGAGTTAGTTGCCCAAAAATGGTCGAATTAGTTGTTAGAGCCTAGTTCGTAAAGCAAGAGACTGGGGAAGAGTGTTGATTCGTTAGGGTTCATTGTTTATTGAACCAATACGTTTAACTTATTCCCCTCTCTCGCTATAACTTATTAGATTTTGAAACAGTCCTACTCCCTTAACCGTTTCAATCACCTTCTTTGAAGGAGGGGAGAGGTAAATAAACCGTTAATAAGCATCATCTAGAGTCTTTGTCTAGCTCGCTTAGCTAAACCCAGAACTTTTGCTTTGCCAGCATTTTGGGAAAACCCTAATCCTAAACGAAATATTTCTGAAACGTAATAGTCATCCCCGTCAGCAATAATGACCCCATTTTGCTTAAGGAGGCTAATGTCTTCTGCAGATAAGCTAATACTTTCTAGTTGAAAAGGGCTTTTTTTCTGTACTTTAGGTAATTCACGTAATTTATTAAATACCGTTCTTAACGGTTCATTTTCGAGCTTTATTTCTTCAATTTTTTCTTTGCTGCATTCATCTAAACAATCTCGAATTGCTTTGGGAACTAGAATTCGATCTTGCCAATAATTCTTCTCATCAATGGAAATGGATTTTTCCGCAGCAATTTTAAGAAGACGTACGACATCCCTAGACTGAATTTGTCCATTGTAGTCAGATAATGCGTCAATTACAAATCGAGCAGAACGTGCTTGTCTAGAGCGATCGTTTCCTAGTTTTTTGCCCCACAAACGTGTTAACGCTTCTGTCAGTGCTGCTTGATTCATATCTTGAAGCTCGGCTAGCTTTAAATTTAACAAAATATCAGCTTTCCTGGCAACCCAAACAACTAATCTCAATACGCTTTCTTCATTCCACCTTAACCTATAAGGCTGATAGCGAGACATCATTTGACCGGGATTTTGACGGACAGAAGCAGTTAAAATATCTTGTCTGACAAAAATAATAATTCCTAAACAACGAAAGGGTTGTTGTTCCAGCCATTCAGGAACATCTTGCAATAACGCTCGTAAAGCAGTTTGTTGAGCTTCATCCTGAGCAAATTTTTGAAATAAGTCTTCCAAGCCGTCAATTACAGCTACTATCTTTTGTTTCTTCTCTGCTATATACTTAGGTAAATCGCGACCTTTACCGGTCATACCTAGAGTATTGGCAATGACATCTAACCAGCGATCGCGCCATTGACCTTCATGTAATTCCTGTTGACATCCTTCCCGAATATAGTCCTTAATCTCACTGTCATCGACGGGAGGCGTCAACCCTATCTGTTCAGCACAATATCTCCGGACGTCATCTACTATTTTTTTTGCTTTATCATGGAGATTAGTTGAAGCGATAATCGGTGCGATCAAGGCTGTGCTATCTACTGTGCTATCTACATTAGTTACTCCCACATCTTCTCTAAATTTTTGCCATTCTTTTCTGCGTATAATTTGCATAAAGGTATAAGTTTTTCCAGAACCTTTGGCTCCAATAACGACAGTGATTGGAATCTGGTTTCGATAATCATTAGCCAAGTTTTGTAAAGAATTAGTAACTAAAAAATCGTCAGTTTCAGCACGCTCTGCATAAATCATTTTGTCGGCTATATCTCTCAAGCTTTCTCTTTGAGACTGTAAACTTATAGGTTCATCTGCTTGATTCGATTTATTTAAATGATCAGGCAGCCATTCCAATAAAGGATGTAGTAAATCAATTATTTTAGAACTGGCCAATTGCTGCCAAGCCTCTTGCCAAGAATTAGATAAAATATGTAAACTATCAGTAAATGGGGTAGTAATTCTAATCGCTTCACTATCTTCCCCCAGCAATGGTTGAATTTCTTCTAAAATTGTTTGTTCTGAGTCGATAGCTAAATTTTTATCTATTTCATTTTTAGGAACTTTAGTCAAAATCAAAGCAGGGGAAGGATCTTGCTCTCGCGTCGAGGGTGCTAGTTTAGCAATGAATTGTAAAAGCCTCTCAGTTCCACTGATAGATTGTCCGCTTAAAGTAGAGACAAAGATCCGATAGACTCGCGGATCTAAAATTAATCCTGCTGCTAATTCCGAGAGTCCTGCTCGCAAATCCACTAAAACAACATTGACTCCTAAGGCTTTTCCCAGACGAGCTAAACTATCCGTCAATATAAAAGGATTTTTATGGCCTTTAATTAGATGTTCTGGCTTAATGGCTAAACCAGTCAATCTGCTATTAACACGAAAGGAAGGTAAGATATAGATTCCGTCTACTAAAGCATTCTGAAGTTTTTGGGTTGCTAACTCAATGGTTTGCTCTGCGTCTGGAGAAGGGTCTCCATGAATTAAGGCAATAAAATCGGCAAAACAAATAGGAGGATAAGGCAGCCTAGATTCTAATAACCAACTAATTCCAGGAGCTTCTAAATCGCCATCAATCAAAAGAACTTTTTGCTTGGCGTTGATTAAAGCTTGTGCTAGGGCAAGAGCATGAGTTGTGCGACCTACACCACCTTTAAAAGAATGAAAAGCAACCACCGGAGGTAAATCATCTGGGAGGATATCCGGTGCTTGAAGCTTCTCAGTTCGTTGCCAAATAACAGTAGGTCTAGCTAGATTGGGGATAAGTTTAGGAGTTGGGGGTTCTTCCTCTGTTTCTTCTAAAATAATCGGTAAGGTGCGCTGATTGCCTTCAGCACTTTCGAGGATAATACAATCATTACCCTGTTGGCCATTGTCTTGGAATCGAGGATCGTAGATTTCCTGGAGCCATGTTTTGATTGAGCTTTGAGTGCCAGGACGAATACCGAGAACTAATTCATCCCAATACCCTCTAGCCCAAACTAAGTCTTTTGGCCATTGCTCTTGCTCTTGCGATCGCAACAAAACTTCTTCTACATCTACCCAGGTGTATAATCGAATATCTGATGGAATCATCGTTATATATTCTCTTTAATCCAATTACAAAGCTGATGGAGCCAATTGACTAAGTATTCTTCATCTTCTTTCTTTATGGTAATGCCATATCGCCAAGCTTGATGAGCTGCTCCGATATTTCGACTCGAACCGCCACAGGCGAGATGAAACGAAGGAGTTGATTTATTTTTAGTTTTGGTTTTAAAAGTAAATTGACTAGCAGAAATTCCCAGCTCTTTACACCACATATCTAAGTTATGACCATAGTTTTTTATCGGATCTTGAAAGTATTTTGTGCTTCGTAAGTTGTTTCTTCTCAAGCAAATACTCTTGAGTCCACATTCAGCGGCATAAAACAGCAAAAGATAGGAAGAAGGACCAGTAACAGAGGTATGAGCTGCAAGATGCTGATGAAAAGCTTGTTTTAATTCACTTACACCAGCAGGTATCATCATCGAGTTTTATCGAATACCTTATGGTAGAATGGAAACTGTGATAGTTTAACTCGTCTAGTAAGTTCGATACAAGGGAATTGATTGACTGTCAGATAATCCTTGGCAGGGTTGAGGGCAATAAGCTATCTCTCGCTTAGGGAGCAGGTCTTACGTTGCAGAACAGATGAACTATATACTATCCGAAGAACTAATCCAACACTGGACAATTCTTCCTACTGAATTAAACGTATTAACCAATAAAACAGCTATTAATCCTCTGGGAATAGCTGTAAAACAATAGGACAACTATTCCCAGGTAATTCTTGGTATTTATCGGCAAAAACCGTAAGTGTACCCATCTTTTTTGTGAACCCTGGTCAAGTTCTTAACGTGTAAGCTTATTGCCTTATTCCCTCGGACTGTGTAATTGAAGGAATTACTTTTGCTCCTAGGGTTAACTCTCCCAAACTCCCCAGTCAGAATGTTTTTGGCTATATCTCCACTGCACCAACCCTTGATCGGTTTTAATGGGTTGTGCCTAATGGGGTAGCCATACTTATTGAGTGCTGCTTTTTGTCTGCCTCCTTGACCTTTACAGGTTACTAACAGTGGTTGATTTGTCCTTAGTTCCAAGATCTCTATATCACCAACACAGGCAGCGTCAACCCAATGTTCCTTTGGGAAACCCAGTTTAATTCGGTTGTACTTGGTTTGCGCTCCCGTTCCAGTAATTAAAGGTTTGATGTTCCAGAGCACTTTTACCAACTTGTTGCGAGTCGCATTTACTGCTGCCGCATCTTTCAGCGGTTGCTTGGCTTTAGTTTTGATTTTTTGCAGCAAACTTGGTTTCTTCTTTAAAAATTCTTCTATTGGTTTATTCCCTTTCCGTTGATTGCATTTTTCGCAAGCTAGACAAAGATTGCTAACCCGTTCGCGTAGCGTCGGCTTTGCCGAATCACTTCCACCTTTAGATTTTGGATGAATGTGTTCAATTTGCAATGGGACGGATTGTTTACCGCAGTAAGTGCATTCCCTTCCCCATTTTTCTAGCAAGTATTCTCTGACTTCATACCCAGCTAATTCCCCTTGTTGGTACTCAACACCATTGATTTCGGGAACTTGCATTTTTTGGGTGTCAAACTTAACTCTTTCTACCCAAATCTCGTTAACCGGGCAAAACTTAATTAATCGTTTGATCCAGGTCTCTATAGTCAAAATCCTGTGCTCTAAGCTAGGTGGAAGCCATCCCTCTGGACGTTTGCGGTTAAGGAATCTTGGTTTTCTGTAACGGGTATGACGGTTACGCCTGCCGCGTCTTACAGCGCTTCTAGACTCTAATTTTTTCTTGATTAATCCTCCTCTGTGCTCTAATTCCATTCCCCAAATCACCTGATTGTTTTGGACTAGAGCAAACCCAGTGACCTTGCTACCAGGGTCAATTTTTAGTTGACAGTTGGTAACAACAGGATTGTTGATCGCCGTTTTCAAAATAATAGTAAAAGGGTACATCCTAAAAACCGCAGCTTTGCCTTTGTCTAATAACCTTCGTGCCTTCTTTGGTGGAATTGGGTTTAATGGTTGTTTGTTTGTGTCAATAACAAATACATAATTTTGCATGATTAGTGCATCTCAGTTGGTAATGTGTTCCTTGACAATGTTGTAATGGCTTGTTGGGCTAACCACACGTTTGCCTTTGTCTTAATGGCTAGCGATAGAGCTAGAAGCTGGAGTTCACCCCTAGGTATCGTGACCAAAACAACGTAGGAAGTAAATCCTTAGTCTGCAACCTAGTCGGCAATTCCCAGATTTACCGGGAATTACCAAGGCTTAAACTAGGTGTTTTACTCAAGTATTTTCAGTTGGCTGCTTAATTTAGATTAAGGAGTGCTTATGGTGCAAGGGTTTGAGGCTAGATTGCCCCTGGTGAAAGCTTCGCTAGTTTTATCGGAACACCTGGATCAAAAACCAGGATCAACCGGTCGAGCGACTACAATCCCAAGGGAATGTCTAACATGTCTGGCATACCGTTGTAAATCACGGGCAATGGTGACTTTACCAGCAGGTGATGCATGAATAAAACCGATATTCCCGTCAGCAGTACGATACACTAACCCAGTGTGGGTGACATCTAGACCAGGAATAGTAGTAGCAATGCCAATAATATCCCCTGGTTGCAGTTGATTGTAGGCTTTCCTAATCTGATCATGGGGAATGAAATTAACAGTTGTCTGCTTCAGATTAGCTTCCATGGCTACAATACACTGGTAATTTGACTCATACCTGACCAAAGATGGGTATTTACCCCTGTGTTTACTCATGTAGTTAAGGGTTTTCTGGCGGGATACTCCTCCTAACTCTAGCGCTATGTTGTTAACTGTTCCCCTTCTCTGATTGTCATCAATCCATTGAGAGAAATAGTGTAATCGGCTGCAATAGCCATTGAGATTACCATCCCCATAACGCTGGTCACGAAGGTGATTGACAAAGGTCTGCTGAGAATAATCTTTTACTGCTATCCCTCGGGCTAGGGCTAGAATGGTTTCCACAAAGAGGACGCAGTCAAATTTATTGAGAGTGATAACTAGGGTTTCTTGGTTAGCTTGGTCTAATAAGTGAGCTTTGTAGCTTGCGCCCAGAAATTGCTGTGCGATCGCTTGCATGATCTCTGGGAGCGGACGCTCAGACAAGTGGTATGCGATCGCATACTCCATCACCTGGTCGAAACGCTTTTTATCTGCTGGGTCACTAATTTCTGGTGGGGGAAATTGGGCTATCATCAGTGACTCAGCCCTATCCTTTAATGATTCGGATATAGTGCTAGTAATTAATTTGCTAGTAATTAATTGTTTATGGCCTAGTTGACGAGATTCCGACTCAACAGTAGCTTGAGATTCTAAACCAGAAGCTACACAACACGTGAGTATATACAAAACCGCAGCTAGCCTCAAGCTTTTTTTCATTCTTAAACCTACAAACCTACCCTAAACCGAACGCCAAGGGAGAACCACTTTTGATATGTTAACCTATATCTATTCACTGGTCAGTATTAACTATTTCACTGGCAACTTTAGGCTCCACAAAATTATTTTCCTGTTCAACGTTTGCCAATTCTTCTTCTAACACTTGAATCGCGCCAGCAATGCGCAGCAACGTTTCCTTGACATTAGCTTGCTTAGTTTCTAATTCAGCCAAAACTTTTTGACCAGATTCGTACTCAGCTTTGAGTTGTTGAAGACGTTTTTCTAGTTGTTCTTTCATTGTTTAGCTATTCTGCTTTAGAGGCTAGTGACTGGCTAGTAACTAATTTAACATGTGTATAATAATGGACATCCCTTGACTTTATACAAAAATAGATCACAATGTTGTGAGATAAAAATGTTGTTAATTGTTGTCAAGTGATGTCCAGTTAACCAGCTACTAGTTAATCGGCTACTAGGAAACAACTCCCCAATTCATATAAGGCAACCTAGCGGCTGTCCCCCGAACCGCTTCTACTTGAGCAACCAGTTGTCCACAAGTATCCCAAGTCCCACTCAGCAGCATGTTTCTTGGTCCATCGTCCATAAACACAGAAGCCTGCAACTCACCACAATAGACTTGCATCTCTTCCAAATCCAAGGTCATCGGGATTTCAGGATTCTGATGGAGGCTTGTTTGTAATTGCTTCACGGTTTCTGAGTCAGCGGTCACACAGGGAAGCCCCATCGCCAAGCAGTTACCAAAAAAGATTTCGGCAAAACTCTCTCCGACAATCCCTTGAATCCCCCATCTTGCGATCGCTTGAGGGGCATGTTCCCGTGAAGACCCACAGCCAAAGTTACCATTTACTACTAAAACCGTTGCACCTTGATACTGGGGTTGGTCAAAGGGATGTTGTCCGTTAGCTTGAGCGCGGTCATCAATAAACACCTGTTGTCCGAGACCATCAAAGGTCACACAGCGCAAAAATCGAGCTGGGATAATCCGGTCGGTGTCGATATCATTCCCTACTACAGGAATTCCTGTTCCGGTAATCATCTTTACTTCACTACTCATCAGACCTGCTCCTATACCATCAACTCCCGAACATCAGCCACTGCCCCTTTAACCGCTGCGGCTACAACCATTGCTGGACTCATCAACAACGTCCGTCCTGTGGAAGACCCCTGACGACCTTTAAAATTACGGTTAGAAGAGGAAGCACTAATCTGACTTCCTTGGAGTTTGTCAGGATTCATTGCCAAACACATCGAGCATCCGGGCTCTCGCCACTCAAACCCAGCCTCCACAAAGACTTGATCGAGTCCTTCTGCTTCCGCTTCTTCCTTTACCCGTTCCGAACCTGGAACCACAAAGGCTTTGACTCCCTCAGCCACATGATGACCTTGAGCAAATTTAGCGGCTTCTCGCAGGTCAGTCAGTCTACCATTGGTGCAGCTACCGATAAAACACACATCCACCTTTGTTCCTTGAATCTCTGTGCCTGGAGTTAGCTGCATGTACTCATAGGCTTGTTGTGCGATCGCTCTTTCTGTTTCTGGCAAACTATCCGGTATCGGAATAGTTTCATTAACCGCAATTCCTTGGCCTGGTGTAATTCCCCAGGTCACTGTAGGCGCAATGTCTGCCGCTTCAAATTTAACCACATCATCATACACGGCATCGTCATCGGACCGGATACTGTTCCACCAAGCCACCGCCTGATCCCAATCTGCGTCCTTGGGAGCAAAATCTTTCCCCTTAAGATAGTCAAAGGTTACCTGATCCGGGTTAATATAGCCACACCGAGCGCCCCCCTCGATGGACATATTACACACAGTCATCCGTCCTTCCATCGACATCTGTTCAAAAGTAGTACCAGCATATTCATAGGCATAGCCAACGCCACCTTTGACCCCTAATTTACGGATGATGTGTAAGATCACATCTTTCGGGTAAACCCCTGGGGGTAAACTACCATTCACCTCTATTTTGCGAACCTTAAGCTTAGACAATGCCAAGGTTTGGGAAGCTAAGACATCACGCACTTGAGAAGTACCAATTCCAAATGCGATCGCACCAAACGCACCATGAGTCGAAGTATGGGAATCCCCGCAAGCCACCGTCATGCCTGGCTGAGTCAACCC
>NZ_JAAHHS010000689.1 GCF_010692395.1 Moorena sp. SIO3H5 | reverse complement strand
GGTCTTTGATAGTAAATTTACAACCTACCAGAATCTCAGAAAGCTGGAGGACTCACCGAATAAAATCAAATTTATTACGGTACGTAAGCGAGGACCGAAAATTCTTGAAGAATTAAAAGAAATCCCTAAATCAGAGTGGACTTCTATTCGTGTAATGGCAGCCGATGGAAAAGGTAGAGCCGTTCAGGTATATGAGCAAAAAGTATTCCTCAAAGACTATGGAAAAGAAGTTCGCCAAATTGCCATTAAGGGAAGTCGTAGAGTCCAACCGGCCCTAATCATTACCAATGACTTTGAAAAACCGATAAAAGAGATTATCCATCAATATGCTCGACGATGGTTAGTGGAAACAGAAATATCGGAACAGGTTTACTTTTTTCATCTCAATCGAGTATGTTCATCGATGGTCATCAAAGTTGATTTTGACTTAACGATGTCCATTTTTGCCCATAACATCTATCGACTTTTAGCGGCTGAGTTGCCAGGGTAATCGCAGGTATTTAGTATAAATTGTACTTGACAAAAGAATGGGAATAGCAGGTAGATTAGCATTGTTCATTGGTAGTCTCCCTCTTCATTTGAACCTAGAATTCAGCGCTAATAGACGCCATTCACTCAGCAGAAATAGACGCTAAGACGATTTGCATCAAGCGTGATGTTCATTCTTGCGTTCGTGTCGACCATCAGGGCTGGCTTTACCTTAATCAGAGTCTTTTGACTGCGGGAGCGAGAGTAATTCCAGCAAAAACTCTCGACTCAGTGCCGCCCGAAACCGTTTGGTGGCAATACTGTCCTTCGAAGGATGTTGCTTAATCAAATTGATGCATAATCGCCTCAAAAGAGCGACATTTTCAGGTCCGTGCCCCATGCGAATACGACTGTGATCCTCGTTGAATGTGACATCTAAGACCCAGTGGAGGCCATTTTCAATACTCCAATGGGAGCGGATAGAATGAGCAATGAGCGCCGCATCAGCCTCTAAGCTGCTGATGTAGTAGGCGGGTTTGTCGGTCTCCCCATTCCAAAGGGTGCGCTTGCGTCTGACCATGACGATGCTTTTGAATCCCGGCCATTTTTTCGCGTTGGCCAGATTGGGGATTTGAGCAATGGGCACCACCCACACTTGGCGATACTCAATTCGATAGTGACCCGCACTCGTGCCATCATCATAGCGATACTCAATCCCGTCCCAGTCGGTCTCAACGGCCTTCTTAAAAAACGTCTTCACGCTCTTATAAAGGTTGCCATGATTGGCTTTGAGCGCCAAGATGTAATCTGCTCCTTCTTTGATGATTTGGCGAGCAATCTCGCGTTGGGTTCCCATCGCATCAATGGTAATGATGCTCTGTTTGATGTCCATCAACTTCAGCAGTTCAGGAATGGCGGTAATTTCATTGGATTTTTCATCCACCCGCTGTTGAGCCAAGACCAAATGATGCTCGGAGGACCAGGCACTCACACTATGAAGAGCTTTGAGCGGGCTCTCTCTATCGTAAGACCCTCGTAAGGTCTTTCCATCCAAGTGAATCAATTGGATGTCTAGTTGCTCACTCACATGCTTAATCCATCGCAAGAAAAACTGATTAAACTGGTCAGGCTCAATCAAGCCAAAGACTCTCGAAAAGGTATCGTGCGAGGGAATCCCGTTGGGAAGGTCTAGAAAGGTGGACAACCACTCATATTCCTCTTGCCCATAGGTCGCCACTGCCACCATGTTGTCTGCCCCAGCTAAGGTGGCCAGTATCCCAATAGCCACAATATCCACCAGTAGATGGTCGGGTTTGCGTTTTGTCCGAGGATCATCCAACGCTTTGATTTCCTCTAATAGCGTTGGTTGTAGTGTTCGCGAACTGGAGGAGCGTGATGATTGCTCTTGCTCTGATGGTGCAAACCCTTTTGCCATAGTTCTTGTACGGGGATGAAGGAACAACATCCATCACCCAACTGAAAGCATCATCTTGTCAAGTACATGCGATACAAAATACGTGCAATTACCCTGCTCCCCCTGCTTTTACTGATTGAGCCTGTATGACTCTCCGAATTAGCGATTAAAGCGTTGGGTTTTGCCATAAAGTGGAACAAAATAAACGGTAGGGTGGACGCGAAGTGCCGACACTACCTATCTACAGTTGTGATACTCAAAACATTTAGCAGAAACTTAAAGGTTTCGATTTTAGCTAAAAC
>NZ_JAAHHS010000688.1 GCF_010692395.1 Moorena sp. SIO3H5 | reverse complement strand
GATGCAAATGCCCAGTCATGCGGATATTGCCATCTTGCTCCAGATAGGTCATGTAGATGGCACATTTGGCAGCGGTTGCTGCTGCATCTAGAAACGCCCCATGTCGGTGTCCACTAGTCCGCAGGGCGCTGAAAGCCAGGTATAGCATGATCTGATCCATTGCACTGGGGCTTAGGGTTTTGATCAGATCGGATTGGTTGATCATCTTAGGGGCAATCACATCTACTTCCGTTGGTTATCAAGCTTATTTATTTTCATTTTTCCACACTAGGACAAACTCACTGTCATCTAAGAAAGCGAGCTGAGGTTGCTTGGTAGAAAATTGACGAATTAAGAAGCACCCTAATCATGTCTTTTCCAATATATTATATAAAATAAGCCAAGTACAAGTAAACTATATTGAATTGGCACTTTCCCACTGTAGACCGCTACTCGTACCCAACAGTGGGATTGAAATGCCGTCAAATCTGCCCTCAAACTGAATCCAGTCAGTTGACTCTCACACAAGAGACAGACGTCCGCTACCACGATGGGCGATCAGGGTAGTTGGAATTACTGGTGATGAGACAAATTTGTGGTTTTCTTTTCTCCCATAAGAAAAAATTTGTCCTGTTTGCTCTACTACACTGGGACAATCATTAATGTAGTTTAGTGATGAATTTGAGCCATGGGCAATCATCGGTAAATTAACCCCAAACCAGATGGTTAAAACAGTAAGTAAAGCAATAGGAGTGTAAATTCGCATAACCGATATCCGTATCAATGTTCCTCTAATTACTGATACAGATTGCTCGCTAATGGTTCAGGAAAAAATATAAACTATAAGCGAATTTTAAAAAAATACCGATCGTGTAAATTCCTATTAAAATTCTTTATGGAAAAAAAAACTAGTTGACTAAATTGTGTCAAGCTAGCGACTGTAATCCTTGTCCGATAAAGATTAGTGTTATGTCAAGAAGTTATTTATTTTCTGCCATGACTGTTGTTGAGCGAATTGGTATGGCAATTATCTTTACTAAAAATAAGGATAAGTAATCCTGGGTATTATAGATCTTTAAATAACTACAAATTTGCTAAGTAGGTAAAGGCGATTACCTAGCAACCATTCACATTTACAACCGCTTATGTAGCAATCCTAAATTGTTTGTTAAAAATTTCCAATGGTGATCTATTCGATTCTCTTCTGCTACTCCCGGTCTCTCACCTTGTTTGGAAGTTTTACAACTCAAATGGAAGGCTGTATAAAGGGAATGGTTTTTCTTGAATCCGTTCGGCAATCGGTCTTACCTTCTCAACCACCTCAATTAAGTAATCATAATCAGGTGCTTTAGCATTGGGGATGTATCCTACTGATGCTGCCATGCTGCTGGAGGCAGATTCTAGTGCCTTGTGGATCTCCTGTTGTAGATTTCTCTCGACTGTTGGTCCGATCAGGATAGAACCACTGGGAATTTTATGAGAATCTATATATAAAATCCGGAACCTACTCTGACTCATCACAAGCAAGCTGGGACAGGAGCTGGTACAGGACTTAGGCATCGAATCAGTAGAGTTCTAGCAACAGTCAATTTTGGCTAGGTATCTATATCTACTTATCTAGTCAGCCGTGGCAATTTATGCACCCACCATGGCACAACAAGTTTTACACATGATATCTTAAGGGGCTATTTGGATGTTGGGTTTCCAAGCTGACGGAATGGTGGTTTGGTTGTTCGCGCACGCGTGGCCAAAGGCCAAGGTTGAAGGTGGTTTGGTTGTTTGGTTGAAGGTTTTTTGGTTGTTCGCGTAGCGTGGCCTTTTGGCCAAGGTTTAATCACCTGTAACCTTCAACCTGTAACCTTCAACCTGTAACTTTTATAGCTTCCCCAGAATTAAGTATCCCACCGTAGTGGCGTGACACAGCTAAAATAGTGCAATAGCTTTTTGTTAAAAACCTTAATTTACAAGGGATAAGGGATTTTACTAAAGCACCAAATTAGCTGTGCCACGGCAGTAGGCGGTACAGTTGGAGGGGCTGGTCTTTACCTTTAACCTTAACCGGGGACATTTTTTCCAACGGTAGAGTTTTATTCCTCAGCTTGTCTAAGGTGCTTTGGGAAATTAGAATCTCTCCCTCCTGAGCGGCACTACAGATGCGGCTAGTAACATTGGTAGTGTCACCGATAGTAGCGTATTGAATCAGCTTCTGTGA
>NZ_JAAHHS010000687.1 GCF_010692395.1 Moorena sp. SIO3H5 | reverse complement strand
CGGTGATTCTTTGCTAAAGATTGAAAATACTACGGAAACCCAGAACGTCATCACCATTGCCAACAACAGCCCGGATAACTCTCAAAAGTTACCCGCTAACATGGTGGTAATGTGGGGGCAAAAAGCCCTTCCTGTGGAGATTCCCTACGGTAGCAGTCCGTGGCAAAAGACCATCGAGCCAAAGAACTCAACCATTACAATTGAGAACACAACTCCCAGCAACGTTACTGTTACCGTTACGCTCAGTTACGTTGGTCAAGAGGGAGATCCTCAAAAGTCGATCATCCTTAATTGGTTCGATGGTCAACTTATTGTTGCTCCAGAAACTCTAATTACTGCAGTCAAGACGACGATCCAGACAGGAAATAAGGAATACGCGGGTACGGATGCCAACGTTTATTTTCGGGTTGCTAAGGGTGATTGGTGGTTGCTGGATAAGCCTCGGTACAATGACTTTGAGCGGGGCGATACAGATACTTACGGACCTTTTGATGTCAGCAATCTAAAAGCAAGAGAACTCTCGACCGTTCCCATTGAGCTTAAGCACGATGGTAAGTATTTTGGGCCCGATTGGTACGTGGATTGGTTGGATCTGGAAGCGGAGATCCCCAACAGGGGCTGGTATGTTTACAAAAAATGGCATCCAGGATGGTTGGAAGAAAAGAATCGTTATATAAAGCTGCAATAGTCGAGTCAAGGTGCCTTGGGTTTGATCAAAAAGATTGAGGCTCTTCCGGACTTATATCATGTCCGGTTGAATACTTATACTAGGCGCGAAAGCAAGGCAGAGGGAATCCCCCCTAACCCCCCTTATTAAGGGAGCTATGCAGAAGTAAAGGAGTAAGGTTTCAAGGGTAATGGTGTTTTATAACTAATTATCCGAACATGATATTACTATGCTAAACGGTTAGTGCGATCGCCTGATATTGTAGGTTGGTCTCTTGGCAATGAAACCCAACATTATCTCTCCCTTCTGTTACCTTAAGAGAGTTAGATTTCACAAAATTCAACCCAACCTACGGTTACTGCTATAAAGTGTGTTCGCGTAGCGGCTCAATGCTCGCGCATCGCTTATCCTAGGGTTAACACTCCCATGGGAAAATCCACAACCAAACGCTTTGTTCGTAACCACAAAACACCTAAAATAATATTCACCAGTTCATCTCCTCCTAACACTTCAACCGTAAACTCCTCTTCCTCAATAACCACCTTTCCCTCATATAAATTAAACTGTGCTTCTCCCCTTGCCGTTTGCATATCTCTTGTATAGTTATAATTTATCCACCCTAAACTATCAGCATCTTGACTATCAATAGCTAACCAACCTGTAAACCCTGTATCTAACAGTGCCATAACGGGAAAAATCTCCCCATCAGCAGACATCAAGCCAATTTCAAAAAATAACTCCCCGAACCTATTAAATTCACCTTGGATCATATTCTGCCACAAGTTCCCGTTTCATTAATTCGCATAATAATACACTTTTTACCTGGATGTTTAGAACGGGATTTTGCCAGTGCTACCTTTTCATCTTCATCGATAAAATACTCCCCACTATCAGGTTCAATAATAATAAACCAATCATAATGCTCTTGAATCAATTCTGGTTGTACTCGCTCAAAGACCTCTCGACAACGCTTATAAAATACTGCGTCTTCTGCTTTAATTCTGGCTTTTTCTTCAGGAGACAGTCGTTTCTCCGGAAAAACCCGTCCTCGCCTTACAGTGTGATGGGAAGATGATGGTGTCATTTGAGTTATACAAAACGCTGTAGATAGGTTTATAATAACGAAAATATCCCCCCTCAGGTTATTTATCCCTTTGTTAGCAAGAAAGGCATAAGGGGTGACTTGTTCAAAATCTTATATAGCGATGCAGCGCGGTCTTGGGGGTTTCCCCCATGAGCGACTGCATCAAGAGAAGGCCCGATAAACTAGCCAATTATTCGACCATAGATGATCAGCTTTCTGAATAGCTTCAGCCGCTCCCTGATTTTCACCCCTGTCAAACAAACACCGGGCATAATAACACCAGCCATTAGGATTATTTGCGTACTCCTCAGTTACTTTCCATCATTCTATTAATCAGCAATGCCTTCCCTTAGTAGAAGGTGCGATCGCTTTTAGCGGAAGCTTCGCTTCATCGCGCAAGGCAACAGGCAACAGGCAACAGGCAACAGGCAACAGGCAACAGGCAACAGGCAACAGGCAACAGGCAACAGGCAACAGGCAACAGGCAACAGGCAACA
>NZ_JAAHHS010000686.1 GCF_010692395.1 Moorena sp. SIO3H5 | reverse complement strand
ATCACAAAACGCGATTGCTCCTCACATCCACGAAACGCGATCGCCTTCACATCCACCATCACCAAGTTAGAGTTCAGTATTTCCAATAAGATATTTCAGAATTTGGATAACAATATAAAACGGGTGGCTCAATCACCTTTTCAGGGAGTTAACTGAATAACGTCTCTAACCCTAATTTCTCACACCATCGGTGAGAGATGTAAGAAACTCGAAATTGCCCTGAAATTATCGTCGAAGGAAAGGGAACGACCCTAAATGGCCTCAGTTTCTGCTGTGATGCAGCCGCTATCACCTCTACAGATGGCTATTAGAGAAAAAATAAGCATAGAAACCAGTGAGCGATAGCGCTCTGGTCAATCTAATGCAAAATCACCCTCATCCCCCCCAACCGTCTTAGCCAGAGGGGAGTGTCATCTGGGAGAGTCGCTGATGGACCAGAGCAAACAGATCTTGATAGGCAAAAGCGGAGTGCATGGCTAGATGAATGCGGCGCACACTCACACGAATGAGGGTACCGACTTTGAGTAATTTAGAGCGAATGGTGCCCACTTGAGCATTAGCCAATGGCGTGTGCTGCAAGGCATCGCGCAGCCGATTGAGTAGCACATAGGCCAAGGAATGGAACCACAAGCGCAGTTGGTTGTCATCAAAATAATGGTTGGAGGTACGGTCACTAAACAGGTCGAGTTGTTGTTCCTTGATGCGATTTTCCATCTCCCCTCTGGGACAATACTGCTTCTGGTGTAACGCCTTGGAAGAGTACTGCTTCGAGTGCCAAGAGGTGACCACAAAATGGCGATGGGCACCGTTGGGGCCATAGGTGATTTTACAGACGATGCGCCGCTGTCTGCTCCAACTATTGAGGGTCTCATAGGGGAAACAGCCATACTGCACTTGGGGTGGAACCAGTGCATCTAAGTGCTCGTCGGTGAGTTCTTCTGGTTTCATAGTCGCTAAAAGTGCCGCTTTGGCTGCCGCACGAGCCGCGAGATAATCGGCTTTGGCATAGTCCTCAAACCGTTGAGCCATTGACACTAAGCGTGAATTGGTCCCCATTGCCAGAACAAATTCCACCTTGGGTTGGGCTTCACACCAACTCATAATTTCATCGCGGGCATAGGCGCTATCGCCACGCACCATGATCATCACATCAGGCCACTGCTGGCGCAACTGAGGGATGACCCGCTGCAACTCCTCTAAGGCTCCCGCTGCTGGGTCTACATTGGCAGGGCGCAATCGAGACACCAACATCTCTCTGCCACAAAAGATGTACAGCGGCGTGTAGCAAGTGCTTTTATAATGAGCATTGTAGCCTGCCTGCTCTTGGTTGCCATGAGTCCTATCATCGGTGACGTCCATATCCAATATCAGCACCTCTGGAGGGCTTGGAGTGTTGGCGATGAACAGATCAATGAATACATTTTCTAGGGCGTTGGGGTCTACCTCTGTTTTGATATAGCGTTCATCTACCCGGTCTGAGTCATCGCGGCGATGGCTTTTCTCTAGCCGATTGAGCGTACTCTTGCCAGCCAATGGCGCACACCGTTGATGATGGGACTCTACACGCCCGAGTGCCACTCCAAATAATGGGTCATGGCGTAATTGCTCATGGTCATTGAGGTCTTCATACCCTTGGGCAATGCCATAGACACGCTGCTTCACCAATGTGTCTATCGAATGTTCCACATAGGATGGATGGCGCTTGTCGCTGAAACACGTCGCCACTTTGGCACTAATGCCAAAGTGCTCATCCACCTGGGCGAGCAACATCACTCCCCCATCTGAGCTAATGTGACCGCCATTAAACTCGGCACTGATGATGCGTCGGTCTAGACGACCCAATGACAGTTTGAGGGAGGATGACGCCTTGCGGGACGTTGTCCGCCGTTTGGCGCGACCTAGACGCTCAAATTTAGCAAGCGCGTCTTGAGGGCCAACCGTCTTGGAGGAAGATGAACCAACCAATGAAGAACCATCAAGCGATACGCTAAAGATGGGATGGGATGCGATACACTCTGTTACGAAGGGAGTCATTGCTTTAATCAGTTAAGGTCTTTGCTATATATAACTTTCGCTGATTTTGGGACTCCCGTTTTTTGAGTTTTGTGAGATATTCGGGGTAAGGGGCTCTTTAGCAATTGCCTTCAAGGAATACCCGTTTAGCCCTACGAACCCAATTACTATGAAAATCGACCCACCCACCTTGATGTCTCTTATCATGCTTTTTGCCTAACAGCGTTTTCAGGGCTATTGTGG
>NZ_JAAHHS010000685.1 GCF_010692395.1 Moorena sp. SIO3H5 | reverse complement strand
TCAAGGACTATAACCGTAGGGTATAACCCGGTAAGGGCGCAGGGTTTGCGCCCTTAGCGCGTTTCAAATCAGGAAGAAATAAAGAAGTTTGACAGCTTGTCTTTTGACGGAAAGAAAAACATGATCTGACAATCCTTTATGGACTAGCCCACTTGTTTTTTTTAATCTCATGAGACAAATTGCATTGAAAAAGCTATTATCACTTCTAGTGGTAACGGTCTGTGTCTTGACCTTTACCTATGGTTGTGCTGACTCAAGTACAGCTACTGTTCCTCCAGAAACCACACCTGCCCCAACTGCTGCAGTTGAAACAGTGGAATCCCCAGCGGAACCCACCGAAGTAGCAGAGGAAGAAACTACTCCTGCTGAACCAGAAGCAGTAGCAGAGGAAGAAACTACTCCTGCTGAGCCAGAAGCAGTAGCAGAGGAAGAAACTACTCCTGCTGAACCAGAAGAAGTAGCAGAGGAAGAAACTACTCCTGCTGAACCAGAAGAAGTAGCTGTAGCACCTGAGCCTGCTGCTGAGCCAGAAGCAGTAGCAGAGGAAGAAACTGCTCCTGCTGAACCTGTCGAAGTAGCTGCAGCCATAGATCCAGCTGCCCTAGCTAAATCAGCACAAGTCTTCGCAGGGAACTGTGCCGCTTGTCATGCGGGTGGAAAGAATTTAATCAATGCCCAAAAAACTCTGAAAAAGGATGCCCTTGAGAAGTATGGCATGTACTCTAAGGACAAGATCGTTTACCAGATCACCAATGGTAAGCCCCCCATGCCAGCCTTCAAAGGTCGTATACCAGCGGATCAGATTGCAGCCCTTGCTGATTATGTGTTGTATCAAGCTGACAATGGTTGGTAGTAGATTGATACAATCGGGTTTCTAAACGATTTGTGAAACTCAATCGTAAGCAATCAGTTATCAGCTAAAGGCCTTTGGCCACGCTACGCGAACAGCTATCAGCTATCAGCTAAAGGCTGACCGCTGACGGCTGACGAAGGAATTGAATTTTAAGTTAGTGGTTAGTAGTTAGTTGTTGGTGGTATTTTCATTACCAAGTAACTGCTGACCACTAATTATTTTGTATAGTAGACTTCGCGGCAGTTGTAGGGAACAGGGAATCGGGAATCGGGAATCGGGAATCGGGAATCGGGAATCGGGAATCGGGAATCGGGAATCGGGAATCGGGAATCGGGAATCGGGAATCGGGAATCGGGAATCGGGAATCGGGAATCGGGAATCGTGGACAAGAAGGAACTTTAAGAAGTTTATCCCATTTCCCCATCTCCCTATCTCCCTATCTCCCTATCTCCCTATCTCCCTATCTCCCTATCTCCCTGAGCACAAACCCCTAAGATTCAGATTCCTCTTGCTCTATCGGCAGACTAACATCAAGAAAAATCAAAAATTTCCCATGGGGCATCAACTGCTTCAGAGTCTGGGAATGGCTCTTGGCATCGGAAAGGTTGCAGAACCGAGCGAAAACTAGTGGTGGCATGTGGGGCAATAGCCGAATCATTACCCATGGGTATAGTTGACTGTAAGACATAATATAAGTTGTCTCCTGTAAATGGTGATCAAGAGCCAGCCCGAGCCCGACAAGATCTCCGGGCTGGCTCTTCCGTGGAATTTATTCTCCACGTTTTCAGTATATCACAAAAATATTATATTATAGCATATTTTGAAAATTTTTGTAAAAAATTGGTTAGGAAGAAGGAAGTAGGGAGTAGGGAGTAGGGAGTAGGGAATCGGGAATCGGGAATCGGGAACAGGGCTATAATTTTGTATTTTATTAAGTTTTTTTGTCAGGATTTGTGATATAATATTTTAGGGTTTTTATGAACTCAATCTTAATCAGCTATAGCGAACCGGTTTATAATGGGAACTGCTCTGCTTCGGTTTTCCTTAGGGATTCTAATCGCAAAGGCATAGCAAACCCATCTTAATTAATAAGCAAAAATCCGATAAGCATCACTACTTAGACTATGTATCTGTGATCAAGTAGACGTTTCAAATATAGCGGTTTATAGCCTAATCAGGTACACAGGATTTGTTCCCTGTTCACTGTTCACTGTTCCCTGTTCCCTGTTCCCTGTTCCCTAAAACCCAAAAATTTCTACGTCACATTAATAACTCCTATAAATGCTAGTCAATAACTCACCGTCAAATCCTTTGGATTATGACGGGAGCTTGTAAGAAGCTTATAGTTGACCAGTCTAAGTTCCTGAGAACTATGTTATTTCTAAGTGTTAATGTTCCTACCTAGGGATGCGT
>NZ_JAAHHS010000684.1 GCF_010692395.1 Moorena sp. SIO3H5 | reverse complement strand
AGTTTGGGGTTAGCGATCGCACAGTTTGGGGTTAGCGATCGCACTGAATAGTTTACCTAGTAAAGGATACAGCAATTTCTGGAAAGTACTTGACAAATTGCTCTTTTGCTTAACTTGTCACCAATGGCTAATGGGTAATGGCGATCTCCGACTCGTCAACCTTAAACCTTCTAACCTTAAACCTTCTAACCTTAAACCTTCTAACCTTAAACCACAAACACTATTAATCTGTCTGGGGCATTTTAATTTGCACTGCTCCTTCTGGTGTGATAATCACTTTACCACCTAGGGCTTCAATTCTACTAATGGCTATTTTACTAGTGCGAGGGTCAGGGGAGTTATTTAAAACCATTGACCAAGCACTGACTTGAGCTATCTTACTAGTAGGATTGCGCCTTATAAATTCAGCAGTGTTGCGGGAAATTTCAGCAACGTTTTGACTTTGTTCATCAGGGGATTGACTTGCCCAATCGGCTGATTTGTCAAAGGATTGTTGGGCGGCTTTAGGGTCACCCAAAAATAACAATTCATCAATTCCTTTGTAACGCCACACATAATAAGACTGAGGGGGAACTTTAGGGGATAGTGACTGGAGTCCTTTTTCCATTAAGGCAACGGATTTTTCTGGCATTCCTGCATATAAGGAACTACTGCTAGATAGAAAGAAATAGGCTTTTAAAAATTTGGGGTCTCGGTTGATAATAATGTCAAAGTACTCTGGGCTAAGCTGATAGCTAGTAATTCGGCGAGCGTCTTGATCACCAAAGTATTGAAGGAAATTCAAAAATACCCAGTCAGCTAATACATTATCGAAGCCAAATGTAGGTAGTCTCTTAAGCAGATTGAGATACACTTGTGTTGCTTCTACGTCTCGCTGGAGGTCTGCGGGTGAGATGTTTTTGGCGCTTTGTTTGAGGGCATTGAGTTGGGGTTGCTGTAGCTTGCCAACTGCTACCATACAACCTAGGAGAATTATGATTGCTCCTAGGGATTGGGTTAGTCTTTGAGGAAATTGCCAAGGCATCTGTTGTCTAAGATAAGATGAAGTATTAAGTATCAAGTCCTGAGGATACTATCAAAACATTCCCACTTTACTGTGACATACTCCCGACGTTGCCCTAACGGGACAACGCGGGCTTCTTACCAACACCAGCCACTGCTTCGGTTGCTCGGTAATTAAACTAAGCCATTGGGTCACCCCTCTGACTCGTCTCCAAAACCGGACGTGAAAGTTTCCCTTCATCCGGCTCCTCGCGACGGAATCTCTTGTCAGTGGTACCTCTACATTAGAAAGGATTCTCATCTAGATTCTCCATGATTCTATGTTTTTCATCATGGCAATGAAGGTGGAGTAGCTCAAGGTTTTTGAGTTGGTCGTTTCCACCTTGTGAGCGTGGTATTATGTGGTGCGTTTCCATCACATCTCCATACCTGAAGGTTAGACCGCAGTGGGCGCACTTTCCTTTTTGTCTTTTCAGAAGTTTTCCCTTCTGGCTTGACATTTCTGGGTGGTTTACCATGCGGTTTCCCCAGTACGCTAGGTCGCCGTCAAATGTACTTCTGGATTCTTTGACTTTTACGTGTCTGACTATTTTTGTCTTTGCGTGTTTCGGTAGGTAGTTATCCTCCGATGTCCTAAATATCCAGTTATCCACTTTAGGTGTATCCCATTGGTTCTTAGGTTTTTCAGTCCTAGTCCCCCAGTACTTTTTATTTACCCAGGTTTTGGATTTGTTAGGGTGTCTCCTATATCCCCATCTTTGAAGTTTGTTCCAGAGCCTGTTATCCAGACCTTTGAATGTTTCGTTACTTACCGCTGAGCGGTTGTAGTTACACCATCCTTTTATAATGGGTCTAAGACGCCTGATTAGGGCTTCTTGGGGGGCAGCTTTGTATTTATCTATTTCCTTAGATAGCTGCTCCCAATGCTCGTTCACTCTTTTCTTTGATGGTTTGATGAGGGTTTTAAAACCTTGTTTGGATTGATTTTTTCCTACCGGGTATTGCCTGATGTTAAAACCGAGGAAGTCAAACCCTTCTGTAGTGTGAACCAATTTTGTTTTATTTGGTTTTAATTCCAGGTCAATGTCTTCTAACCATGTTTCTATAATTCTCTGACATTCTTCTACCACTTCTTTGTTTTTGTGTATGAGTCGGGTAGGGCGGGGACATCGCTGTCCCTTTCCCCCCTCAGAACCGGACGTACAAGTTTCCAAGTATCACGGCTCAAGCAAATCACTAGGGCTTTCCATAATGTATTCGTTGGTGACACAAA
>NZ_JAAHHS010000683.1 GCF_010692395.1 Moorena sp. SIO3H5 | reverse complement strand
CCCCAATCTCGAAAACCTAGAGGGCAACGCTGGAAAGCTGAAGTGGTACAAGCACGGCTGGATCTCAAAGGTCGAGTGACCCAAGTCTACTCTAAGCTGATGGCTCACCTACGCTGGAGCTTCTTGGCTATAGAGGCACGCTGGCTGCTGTCAGGTTTACTATTGGAACCAGGGGACATTTTTTTCTTGGAGTTACCCGAAATTCGCTCTTTAGTAGGTAGTGATAACCAGCAACTCAGACAACAGCTTCCAGAAATTGTGCAACAACGGCGCACTAAATTGGCACAGGATGGTCAGCTGACTAGCGTACCTTTCCTGGTTTATGGCAATAATCCTCCCTTACCCGCTGAGCCCAAATCTTTAGCTGGGTCTGATCAACGACTGCTACAAGGCATTGGTGCCAGTTCGGGACTTGTAGAGGGTTTAGTCAAAGTAGTGAAAAGCTTGCAAAGTAATATCACTATTGACCAGCAAACCATTGTGGTGGTGCCCTACACCGATTCCGGTTGGGCACCATTACTTGCTCGTGCTGGTGGCTTAATTTCTGAAGTAGGGGGACGTCTGTCCCACGGTGCCATTGTAGCCCGAGAGTATGGTATCCCAGCCGTAATGGATATTAATCATGCCACTGATATATTACGAGATGGTCAGCGGGTCAGGATTGATGGTCAGTTGGGAACAGTTGAGGTATTGGAATAGGGAATCGGGAGTAGGGAATAGGGAATAGGGAATAGGGAATAGGGAATAGGGCCTCAAAAATTATCACAATTGATTTATGAGCTATACTGCTATATTGGGTTTTAGGGAGTAGGATTCATAACTCAAATACAAATGCTATATTAACTAATTTTTTGTGCATAAATGATAATTTAAGTAACAAACATTTGTCATAGTAAAAACGTCATCAGTCATCTATAAAAAGTAGTTTTTTGATAATTTTTTGGTCAATTCATTATTTTCCACTACTCCCTACTCCCTACTCCCTACTCCCTACTCCCTACTCCCTACTCCCTACTCCCTGTTCCCTACTCCCTGTTCCCTAATAGAGAATTCTATGGTAAATTAAGTCATAATCGTCCCATCCATCAACCACTGATACCGATACTCTAACTCAACTTTCATTAAAGGGTAATTCTCCAATGTTTCATCCTGAATAATAATCTTTTCTGCTGCATCTCGCGCCAAAGTTAATACCTCTTGGTCTTCTACTAAACTAGCTAGAGCAAAATCTGCTAACCCGGATTGGCGCTTACCTAAAACTTCCCCAGGACCACGAAAACGCATATCCATTTCAGAGATAAAAAAGCCATCCTGGGACTGTTCTAATACCCCCAAACGTTGTCTGGCTGTTTCAGTATTAGAACCACTGACTAAAAGACAATAAGATTTGTCAGAACCTCGACCGACACGACCCCGTAATTGGTGTAACTGAGATAACCCAAACCGTTCTGCATTTTCTATCATCATTACGGTAGCATTGGGTACATCCACACCCACTTCAATCACAGTAGTTGAAACAATAATTTGGCTTTTGTTATCCCGAAAAGCACTCAGTGCTTTATCTTTATCGGCTGAACTCATCCGACCATGAAGTAACCCAACCTTAAATTCTGGAAATATACTTTCAGATAGTCGTTTATGCTCTTCAATTGCTGAGCGTAAATCTAATTTTTCCGATTCTTCAATCAAGGGCAATACCATATAAGCTTGCCGTCCTTGAGCCACTTCTCGACGAATCAGGTCATAGGCATGTTTCCTCTCTTTACCCTTTACCACAGTGGTCTGAATCTTTTGACGACCAGGGGGCAATTCATCAATTTGACTCACATCCAAATCCCCGTGAAGGGTTAGCGCTAGGGTTCTGGGAATTGGTGTAGCGGTCAGAGTCAGCACATGGGGAGATTGACCTTTTTCCTGTAAACGAGCCCGTTGCTTTACCCCAAAGCGATGCTGTTCATCAATCACTACTAAACCCAAATTGTTGAAGTTCACTGGGTCTTGAATCAAAGCATGGGTTCCTACTAACAGGGGAAGTTCTCCTGTTTCTAGCTCGGAATGAATTTTTCGACGCTTAGAAACTTTAGTAGAACCTGTTAGTAATTCAACCGGAAGGTGTAGTAAATTGAACCAATTTACTAACTTACGATAGTGCTGTTCAGCTAATACTTCAGTGGGAGCCATCAAAGCAGCTTGGTATCCCGATTGGATGGCTGCTAGAATAGCATAAACTGCCACAATAGTTTTACCGGAACCGACATCTCCTTGGATCAACCGATTCATGGA
>NZ_JAAHHS010000682.1 GCF_010692395.1 Moorena sp. SIO3H5 | reverse complement strand
TGTGATGGTATTGCCTACATAATCGAGATCCTTTGCTGAGCCACCATTAAAACCAAACCAGCCCAGCCAGAGAATTAAGCAGCCTAAGGTGGCTAAACCCAGATTATCGGAAGAGAACTTTTCAGTTTCGAGACCTTCATATCTATCTGTTCTTAAATTGTAGCCATAACGACCTTGTCGTGGCTTCAGTAGCCAAGCCCCTACCAAGCCAGCCATACCACCAACACTATGGACTACAGTTGAACCGGCAAAATCATGAAATTTTAGCGCCTTGGCTAGCCAACCATAGTGTCCCCAAACCCAGTGACCCGTTAGGGGATAGATAAAACCAACCAGGAAAAAACTAAATAGCAGAAATGCCCAGAATTTAACCCGTTCAGCAACAGCTCCTGAAACAATAGTGGCTGCAGTTCCAGCAAAGACTAACTGAAATAAAAATAGAGCCGCAAAGGAGTGATTAGACCAATCTTGATTGAGACAATTAAATCCTGATTCTGGAAAGCCAAGATTTCCAAATTGGGGAAAAGGAAGATTAAAAAACAACCCCTTTTGACCCACTAAACTTAAACTAGCATTTTCTCCTGGAACACAACTGTAAGTGATGCCATCACCAAACATTAAGCCAAAGCCAACTAGCCAAAAGGCTAAGGCTGATATACAGAAAACTATCAAATTTTTAGCCAAGACATTAGTCGCATTTCTTCGTCTACATAACCCGGCTTCTAACATGGCAAAGCCAGCATTCATAAAAAAGACTAAAAAAGATGAAACTAACAACCAGATAGTAGATAGGTTAGTGAAATTATTGGTGTTACTATCTTGTGCTGCTGCTACACCAACCCATCCCAGCAGAATGGTAATAGCCAAAGATAGGCAGAAGTACCAACGGCTGGGTACCGAGCTGATTTGGTGTTTTAATCTCTTGTAATTATATCGAGACATCAAAGCAAGCTTTCTAGTTTTACAATCGGAGTGTATATCCAACTGGTAAGTAGGTGGACATACTTAAATCACACTATTAAATAACACTGTTAAATCACACTATATGATGTTTCGCTATATCATTAACTTCTGACATCTAAGCCTTATACAAGGAAAGGCATTTAGGCGAACCTGTTCACAGCAGAAGCTGAGCCATCTTCTAGCTTGGAGTTAAAAGCAAGCTGAGCCTCTGAGTTCGCTAGTTCTTGAAAATGAATAACTTCTTTACGGGGATCAGCGTGACTGACTTTGACATGTAAGCGATCGCCTAATTTAACCGAACGCTGGAAACGCATGGGCAATTCTAGACCTAACTCTTCTAGGAGAATGTTGCCCTTATTCTCGTTTTCTCGCCACCAACTGAGTACTAATACTTGCCAAACCTGATCGGGGTGACGCCGTAAATATTCCAATCCCCAATATTTGTTGGTATCACGTTCTACTTCACTAGCATCCTTAGCTGTTCTGGTTACACTCTGCATCGTTTCGAGCAAATGTTCAGCTTCAAAGGGTAGGGGGTCACCCCGTAGATGAGCTTTGAGCTGGAAATGAGTCATTAAGTCAGTGTAGCGGCGGATTGGAGAGGTTACCTGGGTGTAAGTTTCCAAAGCCAAACTAGCGTGGCGTGTTGGGGTAATGCTCATTTCACTTCTAGGCATACACCGACGCATGGCACAGAACCGCACTGGACCGGCTGGCAATAGTAGCAGTTCTTCTTGGGAAGGAAGTTCTGGCTGGGGTTGTCCTCGGAATGGTAGGGGAATTTGATGCAGTTGACCATAGCGTCCAGCCACTTCACCTGCCAGAATCATCATTTCTGCCACCATTTGCCGTGATGGTGAATCTTCTAACACCTCAATGGTAATTTTTTCATCATTTCCCACCTTGATTACTGACTCTGGCATATGGATGCTAATCGCCCCCTGAGACTTGCGCCACTTTTGCCGACGCACAGCCGAGTTAGCGATCGCAAACAGTTCTGTTTCTGCCTGTACCCCTAACTGCAACATTTCATCTACATCTTCATAAGTCAGGCGATAGGTAGGTTTAATCAGGCTGGGGTGAATCTGATAGTCATAGATGGCACCATCTTCATCCAATATCACGCCAAAACTGAGTGCCCCACAGACTTGACCTTGAACTAAACTCATCGGACCAGTTGCCAGTTCCGATGGGAACATGGGAATCATGCCTGTGGGTAGATATATGGTGGTACTACGCCGTCTTGCTTCTAGGTCAAGGTTATCCCCTGGCATTACCAAGCGAGTTGGGTCAGCGATGTGAATCCACAGACGCTGAGTA
>NZ_JAAHHS010000681.1 GCF_010692395.1 Moorena sp. SIO3H5 | reverse complement strand
GAAGCAATCAAGTTGTTAACCTCTGAAGCAATTCTTGCTAAGGTAAGTTAGTTGCTCAGAGCATAGCGAGCATCAGGGCGTCAGAGATATAGCTCTTCTGAGTTTTCAAACTTCGCGCAAACTTGCTGATAAACCCTGGTGAGCTTGATCAATCACACCTTGGCCTCGCAAAAAACCAGTATTGGCACCAGGACAGATAAATTGAAGAGTCTCTGGGGTAAAACGCTCAAGCAGAGATTCTACACTCCGAATCTGTCTTGGCCAATGAAATGTTTTCGGGGTTCGCAGGGGCAACAGTTCTCCTTGTTTACTAGGAAGCAAATGACGCCCAGAAAATAGCACACCCCCGGCACCAGTGTAGTAAAGACAAGAAGAACCAGGAGAGTGACCAGGAGTCCAAATGACGTAGCAGCAGGGATTTATAGTGAACTTCTGGTGAAATGTAACTACCTCCAATCCCGGCAGTAAGTAAGCCTCTTGTTCTTGAATCAGGACTTGGCACCCCATACTCTCCTGAATTTCTTTTGCTTTACCAATACCACCCCGATGGGTAATAAACAGTAATGAGACTCCCCCTTGCTCACGCAAAAATTCTTGGTTAGTCTCATTCCAGGCAGGACAATCAATCAATAGGTTGAAGGAATTTCCTACAATAATATAAGCCGTACCACCTAACGTATCTCGATTGGGTGGAAAAGCAAAAATGGTATCTAGAACAAGGCGTGGTGGCTTGGATGCAGCAGGTTGCTGATTAGACGATGCGCTTGGCGTAAGAGAAAAATCGCCTTTTGCTGGAGTATCGGGTTGCACAATGCTTGTAGTTTAATTGTAGTTTTTAGTAGACGGTGTGATCTTTCATCATGGAACTCTGGCTACTCCCATTTACATTTATTTTACTCGCTGTGATTACCTACCTTGTGATCCAGCGCACCGTTGCCAGCCTGACCCGGACACCAGTCTGGTTACTGTGGCTGGTAATGATGGCTCCACCACTAGTCTGGATTGGTTGGACTCTGTTCAATGGTAAGAACATACCAATACCACCAGCCCTATTGCTCGGTCCATTTGTGATTTGCTTACCGTTGTACTGGCTGCTGATTCAGTGGGGACGCCCAGCTCCCAATTCAACCATGACCAAAGACAATCCGACTAAAACAAGTACCTCAGACCCGGTCGCCAAAATTTCATCGGCAACTGAAAAGTCAAGCCTTCGTCCCATTACTAAAGAAGAAGAAAAAGACCTCAGAAATTGTTTTCCCTGGGGAATCTACTATCTCCAGAATATTGAGTACCGACCTCAAGTGGTGTTGTGTCGCGGCAAACTGCGCACTAACCCAGAGCAAGCCTACCGTACCGTGCGGTCAAATATAGAAGCCGAGTTTGGCGATCGCTTTTTCGTAGTCTTTCAAGAAAGCTTTAGCGGCAAACCCTTCTTTGCTCTAGTGCCCAATACCAAAAAATCAACCAAACCTTACAGGGGGTCTGAATCATTAACGCGACCTGGTTTAGCATTGGGGCTGATGGTGATTACCTTGTTTACCACCACCTGGATGGGAACTCAGATCGCTGGGGTGTCGGAAAATCCCGCTACTGACCCAGCGCTTTTACTGCAAGGACTGCCCTATGCCCTGGCCTTAATGGCAATTCTCAGCATTCATGAACTTGGCCATTATTTCGCCGCAATGGTTTACAAGGTGCGTACAACTCTGCCTTACTTTATCCCGATACCCTTTTTATTCTTGGGAACATTGGGAGCATTTATTCATATACGCTCTCCTGTTCCTAACCGTAAAGCCTTATTTGATATAGGCATTGCAGGTCCACTAGTTGGCTTAGTGGTTACCCTACCAATCCTAATGTGGGGATTAGCCCATTCCACTGTAGTGCCGTTGTCTGACTCTTCAGGAATCTTAAACCTAGAATCCCTCAATCCCCGATTTTCCCTTTTGCTCACCTTACTAAGTAAATGGGCATTGGGCAGTGAGTTTGTCTCCAACACAGCCATTAACCTTCATCCTGTGGCAGTCGCTGGTTATGTCGGTTTAGTTGTTACTGCTTTCAATTTAATGCCAGTGGGGCAACTTGATGGTGGGCATATCGTCCATGCCATGTTGGGTCAAAGAACTGGTATGACCATTGGTCAAATTACCCGGCTGTTAATGATGCTGCTAGTATTGATTCAGCCAGAATTACTCCTGTGGGCAATTATTCTTTTATTCATGCCAGTGGCAGATGAACCAGCCCTTAATGATGTTTCAGAACTTGACAACTGGCGAGATTTGTGCA
>NZ_JAAHHS010000680.1 GCF_010692395.1 Moorena sp. SIO3H5 | reverse complement strand
CATAAATATTGTCAATTTATTCACAGAAAAGATGGTTATGCTTATGGGATTTAAACCCTGTCCTCCCTTTCCTCTCACCACTAAATCGAAGATTATAGTGGGAGACGACCGGGAGGCGGACAGATGACTTTCTCATCCTTAACTGTTTCCCTAAAACCTGAAATCACCCTCACCCCTGTTGAGGGAAATATTCTGCTCCAATCTTCAAGCCGCAAGCTGAAATTTCATCAACCGGAACCGGGATTAAAAACTGCTCTAGATGCTCTCAAACAAGGAACCCACACCCCCGGGCAACTTCAAACCTTAGTCCTAGAAACCGACGGCACACAAGTTCGGGAAAAGTTCGATGCTTACCTGAATCGTCTGATCGAACTGGGCTGGATCTGTCACGCCATCCCCCCCTCATCCCCGGAGCTTTCTCCCCTTGCGATCGCTATCCCCATGGTAGGGGATTATTACTTCGATTGTCCTGAGATTGATTGGGATGCGATTGCATTTACCCTCTCTCGCTTCGCCTATCTCCATCAAGTCGAAGGGGAAATGGTATTAGAATCTCCCCTTACCAAAAGTAAGATTAAATTTTCCGACTGGCTCGGTCCTGCCTTAGTGAGTCAGTTATCTCAACCCCAAACCGCTACTAGCTTAAGTCAGGAAATTCCCGGAATTACTGAAGAGATTGCCCAACAGTTTCTCAGTTTACTCTTTGCCGCCCAGATGTTATCTGCATCCTTTGTCAGTCCTGTTGAAGAAGATGAAGAAGTTGAGAGCGAAGAAGCAACTCCACCCTTAGTGTTTTGGGAATTTCACGATTTACTGTTCCATGCCCGCAGTCGCCTCGGTAGACATAATAATCCCTTGGGTGCCATATTTCCCTATGTCGGTAAAATTGACCCCTTGCCTGGGGTGAAGCCATTGATGAGCGATGTGGTGATTCCCTTGGCAAAACCTAACATAGAGGAACTAAATCAAACCGATATGCCCTTGAGTCAGGCATTAGAAACTCGCCGTTCGATCCGGCGATATAATGAAACCCCGATCACCCTTGAACAACTCGGACAGTTTCTATACCGTTGCGCCAGGGTGAAAAAACTTTTCGATACAGAAGAACGGGGAGAGCTAAGTAACCGTCCCTATCCCGGTGGGGGTGCGATTTATGAATTGGAAATTTATCCCGTGGTTAAGGGTTGTCAAGGATTAGAACAGGGATTATATCATTATCACCCTTTAGACCATGTGTTGTGTCAAGTTTCACAATGGACCGCAGAAACGGAAGCATTAGTTCAGGATGTCTGGTTTGCCAGCGCTCAGCATGATCAGCCCCAGGTTGTATTTGTGATTACCGCCCGGTTTGGACGAATGTTTTGGAAATATCAATCCATGGCCTATGCAACGATTTTAAAACACGTTGGAGTTATGTATCAAACCTTTTATCTGGTTGCTACCAGTATGAATTTAGCCCCCTGCGGAATAGGAGCAGGTAATTCTGATCTATTTCAAAAAGCCACTGGAATTGACTACTATGAAGAGTCTTCTGTAGGGGAATTTATGTTAGCTTCTGTTCAAACCAAAGATTAATAACTATAGTATTTCAATTTGATTTGGTAAAGGCAAAATTTGGAGTGTTGGAAATAGCTTGTAGGGTGGGCAAAAACAGTTTGGTTTTTTTGAGCATTCTAGATTATATAACTTTGCCCACCCTACTATAACTTTTGCCTTTTGCCTTTTGCCTTTTGCCTTTTGCCTTTTGCCTTTTGCCTTAAAATTATAAGATTTGTCCTCAAACGTTGCTAAAAATTGCTACATATAACTTTGCCCACCCTAATTTAATTGATATTTTTTTTACAAGCAAGTGCCTAAATATTAAGTTTTGTGGCTATATCGGTTTTATATACCACTGAACATAGTATCTTAACCAATGGCTTAACAATCCAAAATTAGTTTGGGATTCAATGTCTGAAATTGCTAAAATCCCAGGAATACAGGGACTTTGGGAAAAAACCAAAGGGGATTCCCAAGTTGTGGTTGCAGTTCTAGATGGGGTTGTTGACCAGGCTCATCCTTGTTTTGATGGGGCTAGGCTAAAGCGGTTGCCAACGTTAGTTCAGGGAGAGGCAAACCCGAGTGGGAGGATGTCGAGCCATGGGACTCATGTTGCCAGTCTGATTTTGGGTCAGCATGGTTCTCCCGTGCAGGGGATTGCCCCATAGGGCTTCAGTAGCTGCCGTAACTGCATTTTTAAACCCGCTTTCGATTCCTGCTGGAGAGTCCACCAAGATGTACTCGTAATTCTT
>NZ_JAAHHS010000068.1 GCF_010692395.1 Moorena sp. SIO3H5 | reverse complement strand
GAAAAATTATTAAAACTTCGACACAGATTGTTATCAATAATAATATAAAGGCCGTTGCGTCGGTCTTGTAATGAATAGGAGTAGAGTGGGCATCCTGCCCGCAGGAAAATAAGCATGAAACTGGCAAGATGCCAGTTCCACCAAGATTCCCATCCCACAGGCGCGCTGAAAATCATTCCATTATAGAGTGAGCATCCTGCCCCCCGCACGAAAATAAGCATGAAACTGGCAAGATGCCAGTTCCACCAAGATCCCCATCCCACAGGTCCGCTTAAAATCATTCCATTATTAAGCAACGCCCAATTTTAAGGCAGTAGCTCCAGAAATATTAAAAACTTACCCTTGTAAGGTCTAAAGACACAGGGCTCTCACGTTTCAGGATGTTTTGGTAGCTTGTTGTTTGGCGAAACACTGGGTATCGGGCACTATGTGGCGATACCCAGTGTTTCGCTGGGGTGATGCTGCTTTCGGCGATCAAGCACCATACCAACCACTCACCCCTCCAATACCCCTGAATTCTTGCAAATTGACATTTTTAACTAAAAATGTCAATTTAATATTGACAATATTGAATTTAAGTGTCATAGTTGTAAATGTAAGGGTTACAACTAATTGTCATAGTTGTCACGCAACGCTTTACATTTAGGAGAAAAACAATGCTACCAACACCAATCACATATGCGCTTCGGGCACTTTCAACTTTTTACCCGATACAAAAACCTCTGGTTTTTTCCGGATCTGGGTCTACGCAAAAACTGGCTGATCTGATGATTGCCGCAGGTCAGAAAAAGCCACTTCTGATCACAGACAACTTTTTATTGGAAAAAGGTATGCTTGATGGGTTCCTGGAACACCTTAAAGTACATGATTGTGAAGTGACTATATTTAATGGCGTTAAACCCAACCCCACTTTTGAACAAGTAGAAGCTGCCCTTAAAGTCAGTAAAGACAATGAGTGTGATAGTGTTTTTGCCATAGGCGGCGGATCAATTATCGATGTTGCAAAAGTTGTCTCAGCAGCCAGCACAAACAATCGAAGCCTGGATAAACTGGCAGGTATTTTAAAGGTTAAAGAGCCTCCGTTACCGTTTTATGTCGTTCCCACAACATCAGGAAGCGGATCAGAGGTTACAAATACTGCCGTGATTTCAGATCCGAAAACCCATAAGAAACAATTTTTCGTTGATCCTAAATATGTCCCGATTGCTGCGGCACTCGATCCAGAGCTTCTAAAATCCTTGCCGGCACATATGACCGCAGCGGTTGGTATGGATGTGCTTACCCATGCGATTGAAGCCTACACATCACGCAATAATTTTGCCGATACGGATCGTGATGCGGCGATGGCCATCAAACTGCTCTTTGATTTTCTACCGGCTGCTTACGCTGACGGTGGCGATTTGAAAGCCCGTGAGATGGTGGCGCAAGCATCTTTCCTGGCAGGCTATGCTTTTACCAAATCAAGTTTGGGCTACGTCCATGCGATTTCACATCAGGTAAGCGCCCATTATAATACACCACATGGTTTGGCGAATGCCATCATACTGCCAAGAGTTTTACGTTTTAATAAGTCGGCCTGCGCAGAGCGTTTTGCTAAACTGGAAGTGATGCTGGGCGGTGAAGCGTCAGCAGATACAGATACACTTGCCGAACATTTTAGTGCGCGTGTTGATCAATTGGCGGAAAAAGTCGGTATTCCAGCCAACCTGACAGAGCTTGAGGAAAAGGATTTCCAAAAGATTGCTAAAGATGCGCTGGCCGAGGCATGGCGTTCTTATGCAGTGCCAAAGGTTATGCGTCGCAACGATGTTGAAGCGATTTTACGTTCAGTTTCTGCCGGTCATCGAGACCTATCATTTTCTTAAAAATAGAGGATTGAAGAGATGTTAAATACAGTAAAAAAGGAAAATGAAAAAGAAAATGCTAAAGATATTCTTGCAACATTCGCTCAATATGGGTTTCGCAAAACATCTATGGAAGATATTGCCCGTGCTGCAGGGGTTTCCAGACAGTCGATTTATAAAAAATTTGGCTCAAAGGAAAAATGTTATGAATGGACGATCCATACCTATCTATCCGGTATGTATGCCCGAATTTTTGCAGCATTGAACAATGAAGAGATTCCACCATTACGTACGCTCATCAATGTCTTTGATATCCTGATCGGCGAAGCAGTAGAAATTGTCAGTAACTCCCACGGAACTGAAATATTGAACGATGCTTTGCAGGCAACGCATTCTTCCGAAGAGGACTGGCCGTTGCGTTTCAGAGCGCGGCTAGCCGATTTTCTTGAACGCCATAACTATGCATCAAGTGAAAAAGCAACAGGAACGGCCTTTGCTCTTATCTCTGCTGGAAAAGGTCTGTTGCTGGAAGAAACATCTAGAGAGCAGTTTCTTGAAGATATGACAGTGATCATCGAAAGCGTTGTTAGCCAGAAAAGTTAGAGAATTACCCAATTTTAAACACACCTAAAGGAGAAAGACCATGACTACAGTAGTAAACATTAAAGTAAAAACAGAAAACACCAACCCCCAGGCACAGCTTCAAGCTGACTTTGAGGCAATGAAGGCAGCGTATAACAACGCCCCAGCCCCAAGCTACAAAGACCGGAAGGAGGTGCTATTAAAACTAAAGAAGTCTCTGATCGAGAATGAGCAAGCAATCTATGACGGTTTGAAAAAGGATTACGGCTATCGCAGCGAGTTTGATTCATTGATTGCCGATGTATTGCCAAGCGTTGCAGCAATCAATTACGCTTTAAAGAACCTCAAAAAATGGATGAAACCATCCAAACGCCATGCGGGTTTATTGCTTACCCCTTCCAGGGTTACTGTACATTATCAGCCATTAGGCGTGGTTGGTGTGATTACACCGTGGAACTTCCCGTTCTTCCTTGCCCTTGGCCCAGCCATACAAGCTCTGGCCGCAGGGAATCGCGTGATGATTAAAATGAGCGAGTTTACACCGAACGCCAATCAAGCGCTTCGCAAGGTCGTGGAAAGTATCTCTGATCATATCGTCATCATCGAAGGTGAAGCCGATATGGGCGCAGCATTTTCCGCCTTGCCATTTGATCATCTGATTTTTACCGGATCAACCACTGTCGGCAAACTGGTCGCAAAAGCAGCAGCCGATAACCTTACTCCGATCACTTTGGAGATGGGCGGTAAATCCCCCACGATTATTGGCGAAGATGCCAATATGAATGCTGCTGTAGATGCGCTGATCATCGGTAAATCGACTAACTCAGGTCAAATTTGCGTATCACCGGATTATGTATTTGTTCCCGAAGCCAGAGAGCAGGAATTTGTTGAGACGTTTATCAAGCGTTACACCGAATACCACATCAGCAGTAACAATAAAAACACCCATACCCATATTATCAACGACAGACAGTATGAGCGCCTGCAACGATTTTTAGACGATGCAAAAGCCAAAGGTGCAAACATCTATGCTGTAAAAGACCATGAGGAAAGCGATGGGCGGCTTATCTATCCCCATGTCGTGACCAATGTCAGCGAGGATATGAGCGTCATGCAGGAGGAAATTTTTGGCTCTATTCTGCCTGTGATGAGCTATAAAAATGTTGATGAGGTCATTGGCTATATCAATGCGCGCCCACGTCCGTTGGCCTTATATATCATGTCAACGAACAACTCGCTTATCGAGCACCTCCTGAAAAACACCCATAGCGGCGGCGTATCGATCAATGATACCGCCATGCAAGTGATGGCCGATGATGCCCCCTTTGGTGGGATCGGGCATTCCGGCATGGGGCATTATCACGGCCATGAAGGGTTCTTGACCTTCTCAAAAGCCAAAACCGTTTTACATACCCCAGCAGGGTTGCCGAAAAACAGAATCATTCTCAAAAACCGGGATCTTGTGTTCAAGGCACTTCGTACAGTGTTTTTGAGATAGAAAATGTTGCCAGGGACTGTAACAAATACATATAGCAAGTCGTAGAATTGCTATATAAAAAACAGCTTCCTATCTTTTATGACCACAAAAGACAGAAAGCTGAAATAGCGATAGAATTTTTAGTTCAGATGTAAACAAGGGAACAGGAAAAAATTGAGGGTATCTAAGGATGGGATGAATGCGATTGGCTTAGGTTAGGTTACGGGATTGACCTAAGGCCACGTTACGCTAACGCATTTCTTACTTGAGGCGATCCCATCGTTCGATACCCGATTACTACTCAAAATCTCTCCATCTCCTCACATTTCCCACACTCTCTTCTGGGGAATCATGTAATAGTGGTGATTGCCCGACCAATATTAATTTGCAGGCCATCTAAGGATTCTTGGCTTTGGATAATACCAATTAGTTGCTCAGAACCGTTACCATCAAAACCGTCAGCATCGAAGAAGATTCCTAGACCGGAAACGCCATTAAGAAGCTCAACATCTTCTAATGTATACTCTATGGCTCCTGTGAGCTGGATAACGTCTTTACCCGGTTCAAAGTCAGTAATTAAAGCGTAGCTTGGAGGGGGTTCTGTGGGAGGGGGCGCAATGATGAATCGAACTTGACTATCATCATAATAAACTGTAAAGGGATCTCCGAGAACGAAGGTATCTTTGCCTGCACCACCAATGAGAATATCTCTCTCTAACTGACCAGGTTGTTCGTCAAAGATATCCACACCAATTAAGGTATCATTCCCACTGCCACCGTTGAGGGCATCTCTGCCAAAGCTACCCATTAACTTATCGTTGCCACTGCCCCCAAACAGCGTGTCATTGCCAGTATCGCCATCAATACTATCATCGCCCTGATTTCCAAACAGCAAATCATTATCTCCGCCACCGTTGAGGGAATCGTGACCTAGTCCGCCCAAGAGTACGTCCTGATCACCCCCTCCATTTAGGGTATCATCACCTCTGTCACCGAAGAGAAAGTCTTTGCCATCAAAACCATTGATCTCATCGTCAAACCGAGTACCAACGAGAGTATTATTCCCCTCATCACCGTTGATAACTGCCATGTTAATTTCTCCTTGTTTTTTTCCCAATAGGGAATCAAGCCTTCTATAGTTATTAGAAACGATTTATCTCTAGTTGTATGGCCACATTGGCTTCAATTCAGAGTCTAGGGTTAATGGGTTAATAAGGGAGTAGGGAGTAGGGAGTAGGGAGTAGGGAATAGGGAACAGGGAACAGGGAACAGGGAATAGGGAATAGGGAATATGGCATCAAAAATTCTCACAATCCCGACACGGATTGCTATAGCAACCCACTGGGCAAAAGCAGCTTTAGGATGAAAAAAACTAGTTATTTCGAGATGAAAATAATAATAAATTGTCTAAACTATTTTTGGTATGACTGTTGCTTGTAACCTGTATTGAAATTAAATTGTAACCTTCAACATTAAACCTTAAACTGTCAAAAAAATGCTACTTATAGTCTCGTTTAAACCTAATTTGTCCTAATCTTTAAATTATACCAAAAATAAAATAAAATAATTTGGTTGATTTTTGATAAACTAATTATAAGAGCCAACATAAATGAATAAAATTCCGTCAACTGTCAACGGTTAACACACCACTGAAGTCAATAAATAGCAACTGAATCGAATCTATGAATAGCCCTTTTCTCAATCACCTCCATAGCCCAAAGCGCCCGGTTATCGTATTTGATGGGGCAACTGGAACTTCTCTCCAAACCCAAAACCTTACCGCTGAAGACTTTGGTGGACCTGAGTACGAGGGATGTAATGAGTACCTTGTCCATACTAAACCAGAAGCAGTGGAAAAGGTGCATCGGGGCTTCCTGGAGGTGGGAGCAGATGTGATTGAAACTGATACCTTTGGCGGTACCTCGATTGTACTGGCAGAATATGATCTAGCTGACCAAGCCTATTACCTAAATAAAGCTGCTGCGGAACTAGGGAAACGGATGGCAGCGGAATACTCTACTCCAGAAAAACCTAGGTTTGTGGCAGGGTCCATGGGTCCTGGTACTAAACTCCCTACCCTGGGACATATTGATTTTGATACCTTGAAGAACGCCTATGTGGAACAAGCCTTAGGGTTGTATGATGGCGGTTCTGATTTGCTGATTGTGGAAACCTGTCAGGATGTGCTGCAAATTAAGGCAGCCCTGAATGCCATAGAAGAGGTATTTGAAAAAAAAGGGGCAAGACTGCCACTGATGGTATCGATCACTATGGAAGTGATGGGTACTATGCTGGTGGGGTCAGAAATTAATGCGGCGCTAACGATTCTAGAGCCTTACCCGATTGATATCCTTGGTCTTAACTGTGCCACTGGGCCAGAGCAAATGAAGGAACATATCAAATACTTGTCTGAATGTTCCCCATTTGTGATTTCTTGTATCCCTAATGCTGGATTACCGGAAAATGTGGGAGGGCAAGCTCACTACAGGCTTACTCCCATGGAACTGCGGATGGCACTGATGCATTTTGTAGAGGATTTGGGAGTACAAGTTATTGGTGGCTGTTGCGGTACTAGGCCAGCTCATATTGAACAGTTAGCGGAGTTTTCCAAAACCCTGACTCCGAAGGAGCGACATCCTAAGCATGAACCGTCAGCAGCATCGATTTACAGCTCCCAACCTTATCACCAAGATAATTCTTTCCTAATTGTTGGTGAACGGCTCAATGCTAGTGGTTCTAAAAAGTGCCGCACCATGCTGAATGCAGAAGATTGGGATGGATTGGTATCTTTGGCTAAATCCCAAATTAGGGAAGGGGCTAACGTCCTAGATGTTAACGTGGACTATGTGGGACGGGATGGAGTTCGGGATATGAACGAATTGGCCTCCCGTTTAGTAAAAAATTCCACCTTACCCCTGATGCTGGACTCTACGGAATGGGAAAAGATGGAGGCTGGCTTAAAGGTGGTTGGGGGTAAGTCTATCCTGAACTCCACTAACTACGAAGATGGGGAACCTAGGTTCTATAAGGTACTGGAGTTAGCTAAAATCTATGGCGCGGGAGTGGTAATTGGTACTATCGATGAAGATGGTATGGCGCGGACAGCGGATAAGAAGTTTGAAATTGCTAAACGTGCTTATAACGATGCGATCGCATATGGTATCCCAGCTCATGAACTCTTCTTTGATACGCTAGCGTTACCAATTTCCACAGGAATTGAGGAAGACCGGGAAAACGGCAAAGCTACAATCGAATCAATTCGTCGGATTCGGGAAGAATTGCCTGGGTGTCATGTTATGCTTGGGGTTTCTAATATTTCCTTTGGACTAAACCCAGCAGCACGAATTGTGCTTAATTCCATGTTCTTGCACGAAGCAATGCAAGTGGGGATGGATGCAGCCATTGTTAGTGCTAGTAAGATTTTACCCTTAGCTAAAATTGAGCCAGAGCATCAAGAGGTTTGTCGAAAACTGATTTATGATCAGCGAGAGTTTGATGGGGATGTGTGTACCTATGACCCCTTGGCCGAGCTGACTACCCTGTTTGAAGGCAAAACTACAAAACGCGATCGCTCCCAGGATGAAAACCTATCGGTAGAAGAGCGGCTCAAGCGTCATATTATTGATGGGGAACGGATTGGTTTAGAAGAACAACTGGAGAAAGCCCGAGAAACATATCCTCCCCTGGAGATTATCAATACCTTTTTGCTGGACGGTATGAAAGTGGTAGGGGAACTATTTGGTTCTGGGCAAATGCAGCTGCCGTTTGTATTACAATCTGCTCAAACCATGAAGGCAGCAGTGGCTTATTTAGAGCCATATATGGAAAAATCCGAAGCAGGGAGGAATGCTAAAGGTACCTTTGTAATTGCTACGGTGAAAGGAGATGTTCATGATATTGGCAAGAATTTAGTAGATATCATCTTGTCCAACAATGGCTACGAGGTGATTAACTTGGGGATTAAACAGCCAGTGGAAAATATTATTGATGCTTATGAAAAGCACAATGCTGACTGTATTGCTATGAGTGGACTACTGGTGAAATCTACCGCTTTTATGAAGGATAATCTGGCAACCTTTAATGAGCGGGGAATTACTGTACCAGTTATTCTAGGGGGTGCTGCCCTAACACCAAAATTTGTCCATAAGGACTGCCAGAATACCTACAACGGTCAGGTGGTTTATGGTAAAGATGCCTTTTCTGACCTCCATTTCATGGATAAGTTAATGCCAGCAAAATCAGCTGGTAACTGGGATGATATGAAAGGGTTTATCGATGAGCTAGAGAATGGTCTAGCCGTTGAAACCTTACCCATTGACAAGTTGGAACAGAATGGTTCAGCGGTTGACAAGTTGCAGGAGAATGGTTCAAAAGACAACTCTCAACCAGTAACTCCCGTTTCAACTCCCCTAGATACTAATCGTTCGGAAGGGGTAACCTTGGATCTTGAGCGTCCAACACCGCCATTCTGGGGAACCAAGATACTCCAGCCAGACGATATTTCCTTCGAGGAAATCTTTTGGTATCTGGATTTGCAGGCGTTGATTGCTGGACAATGGCAGTTTCGGAAGCCAAAGGACCAGTCGAGGGAAGAGTATAATCAGTTTTTGAAGGAAAAGGTTGACCCAATTCTCGCGAAATGGAAGGAAAAAACTCTTGCTGAAAACTTGTTACATCCCCAGGTAGTCTATGGATATTTTCCTTGTTTAGCTGAGGGGAATTCCTTGATAATTTATGATGCCCAAGGGATGAATCCCGAAGGCGCTAAAGACTCGAAGGAATTGCAAGAGGTGGCACGGTTTGAGTTTCCTCGGCAACGGTCTGGTAAGCGTTTGTGTATAGCGGATTTCTTTTTACCGAAGGAGTTGGCAAAGGAAGGTCAATTCGATGTGTTCCCAATGCAGGCGGTAACTGTGGGTGATATTGCCACAGAGTACGCTAAGAAATTATTTGATGGTGATCAATATACCGATTATTTGTATTACCACGGATTAGCGGTACAAATGGCTGAAGCCTTGGCAGAGTGGAGTCATGCTCGGATTCGTCGGGAGTTAGGGTTCGCAGATCAAGAACCGGATAGCATTCGGGATGTGTTGGCTCAGCGCTATCAGGGTTCACGGTATAGTTTTGGCTATCCCGCTTGTCCAAATCTTCAGGATCAGTACACGCAGTTGGATTTGTTGGAATGCGATCGCATCAAGTTATACATGGATGAGAGTGAGCAGTTGTATCCAGAGCAATCTACGACAGCAATTGTAGCTTATCACCCAGTCGCTAGATATTTTACTGCTTGATCGGTCAGCTTTTTGAGAATTGACTCTTGTTCCCCCCAAGCGAGGGATTGCTCGCTTGGGGGGCTAGGGGGGCAAAATTCAGTTGAGCTAGCAAGATTTCAGTTAATGAACACTGGAATCTTGCACCATTGTTATTAATCTTAGGGTGGGCACTGTTCATCAAGGTGCAAAGCCCAGCTTGGTGAATTTGTATCAACTATTGTCCACCCTAAATAACCTCGAACTTGCCATTCGTGCGTATATAAATGATGCTCTCCTCTCCCGTTTTAGACGAGACCTGATGCTCCGACTCTCCCTTCGAGCTGAAATAACTGCCCGGCATCAAGGTCTTGAGCTCGGTCTCACTCGGCACTTGGTACTGTGGTTGACCTTGGATTACTACAGCGCGGAAGGTTGAGCCGTGGCTAAGTATTTTTCCAGTAAATTTAGCCGGTAGCTTCACAAGGGTCCCGTTCAACTGATCGTCCTGCGGGTTGCCCCAAAGAAAGGCTACCTTTGGTCCATTGGCAGAGGCTGGCATTCCGGGCTGATCGATCCAAACGATGTTCGATGCGTCCACGTTGATCGGCTTGTCTTTGCTATGAAAGGCCTTCTGTGCAGGAAGGACTCCAAATGCATCCTCAACCTCTATGTACGCCAGGCTGTTATCACCCTTGGCAGCGGTAATATGCACACCTCCAGCTGGCTGGGTCCAGAAAGAACTCGCAGGCATATAAATTTCCTCCACATTAGGATGACCGTTGTGAATGAGGCCACTAATGACCACTCCTCGGTAGGCGATATTATGAATATGAGGTGGTGACTGGAAGCCGTCTGCTGGCTTAAGAAGAAAGCCTGCTGCTCCAGGGCTAGTACGATCGCCCCAAAGATTACCAGCCTGCGGGCTCTTGTCACCGCGAGCGGGGTTGAGTTGCTCCCACTTGACTTCGGAGGTCAAGACAACCTTGGGGGTTGGTTCGGCTGCTGATTTCGGAGTGATACTGTCGGATGGAACCAGCAAGCTAGTGCAGGCAGCAATTACGACGGTTGTAAGTGCTAGTGCTAGAAACCTTCTCATATTAATACTCCTTTACGTGGGGTATTGATAGATATGACAAGTCTAATAATACCTGTTCTGAAAGTAGCAGCGATTCCAGCAGTTATGACTTCAGCAGCTCCAACAGTAGTGACTATTAAAAACGAAAGTTAATACTATCGATTATAAAACCATGAAACCAGAATATGACCTTGCCAATATGAAAAGCCGCCCTAATCCTTATGCCAAGAAATTAAAGCAACCAGTAACTTTGCCTTTGAGGATTGATGTCATAGAATATTTTGAAGCCAAGGCGCAAGAAAAAGGAATTTCTTACCAGGAATTAATTAATTTATACCTTCAAGATTGTGTTGTCAGTAAACGAGAACTATCGTTTTAGTAGCGGGACTTAAACCAGGGTAAGCGTAAGCACTCAGCACTTCCAAGCTGTCAAAATAGTTATCGGATTGAGAGGATTAAACCGAGTTAGTTTTCCCACAGGTACCGACTTCGATAACTGTACCTGTAACCATTGATAATTCCAGTGATCCCCCCTAACCCCCCTTAATAAGGGGGGGAAGGAATTTGCTCTAATCCCGCGCTCGGAGGGGGGGAAACGTTTAGATTCAAACCAACTATAAGCTGCATTACTACGCTCAACTGTTGCTAACGCTAACACTAAAATACCATCGAGGTCTAAACGAGTATCACAGTAATCCAATATTGAGTGCAAATTACCACCACTACCGCCAATAAAAATACGATTCGGTGTTGGTAAATCCTTCAAAATATCCGGTGCTGAACCATGAATTGAAGTAACATTAGTAACCCCTAAACGTTTACAATTTTGCTCAATCAAAGCACTCCCCATGGCTGTTTTTTCAATCGCAAACACCTGAGATGTCTTCGATAAACGAGCAATTTCAATGGAAACCGAACCTGTTCCTGCACCAATATCCCAAACCGTTTGCCCTGGTTTGAGGGCTAACTCTCCTAGTAAGAGCAGCCTTATTTCTCGCTTGGTCATTAAACCAGGGCGATCGCTAAAACTAGTAAATGTCTGATCTGGTAATCCCAGTATCGGTAACGACTCTGGATCCAGGGATTGGTCAACGGAATCAGGGTGACGTAGTAATACCACGACATTCAGGGGCGCAAAGGTCTGGTTCAATACTGCTTCTACATCAAGACATTGCACCCGTTCATCCATACCTCCCAAATTTTCACATACCCAGAACTGGTAGCCACTGGGTAAATCTAGCGCTAGTAATAATTTAGCGATCGCTTCAGGTGTATTTGTCCCATCCGTCAACACCGCAATCTTGTCAACTCCCTGCTTCAAGGCTGGGATCAGCTGTTCCATAGAACGACCATGAGCACTGATTACCTTAGCATCTTGCCAAGGCACCTTAATCCGACTGAAGGCCAACTGAATCGCACTGACATGGGGATGAAACCTAAGGCTTGAGGGGGGAAGTTGGCTTAGGAGCAATCGTCCTAAGCCAAAAAACAATGGATCACCACTCACCAACACTACGATTAGGGTATCGTGATCAGCACCATCGAGCTGCTTACGAATTAATTCAATAGCGTCAGTAAAATTACCCAATACCAGTTGTGACCCTTGGTGGTTCGGAAAATACCCCAAATGGCGCTCACTTCCTACCAATAGCGTCGCTCGTTCCACCAGCTGCTTGACTTGATCAGTTAAGCTAGCTGCTCCGTCTAAACCAATGCCCACTACGTTGATCGAGGTCATGGTTTTGCTGCTATAGCAAAGGGAACAGGGAACAGGGAACAGGGAACAGGGAGTAGCGATGCAGCGCGGTCTTGGGGAGGCAGCGCGGTCTTGGGGGTTCCCCCCATGAGCGACTGCCGTTGGTTTCCCCCATGAGCGACTGCATCAAGACGGGAACAGGGAGTAGGCAACAAGGAAGAAAAATTATCACAATTCATTTAGGATTGCTATATCTGATCTTTAATCTGTTTTGAGAATAATAGGAATTAACCTGGGAGTGTCAAAGCAACTGGCAAGACAGCAAAGACCCGAAGAATAGAGAAAAGGGACCCCCTTTGGCGGCACTGGCTCCCCAAGACCGTAATGGTGAGCTTTTCGTCAATTCTTATCCACTGTTCCCTGTTCCCTGTTCCCTGTTCCCGACTTCTGCAAGAAGTCTATTACTCTCCCAAGCTAATACCATTAATCCATTCAAAATAGCTGCAGCCACTGGAGACCCTCCTTTAGGTCCTTCAACCCGAATCTGAGGGATGGATATCTTGGCCAAAGCAGCTTTCGACTCCAGCACTGACACAAACCCAACGGTTGCGCCAATGACCAAAGCTGGTTTGACCTGAGAGTGGGGCAACTGCTCACATAAGGCCAACAATGCCGTAGGGGCATTACCAATTACAAAAATAGCCCCTGGAAACTGCTCAAAACATCGGATTAAACCAGTTTCCGTGCGCGTCTTTCCTGGCAGAGCTACTGGTGCCTGGTCTACTGCTACGATCAGGGGATTACCAAAGGTTTTTGCCACCATACCGGCTATCCCCTGTTTGACCATTCCTACATCTGTCACAATTGGTGTTCCCTGCCGCAGTGCAGAAATACCAGATGCGATCGCATTTTCACTAAACCGAAGCAGTTGGGTAAATTCAAAATCAGCAGTACTATGGATTACCCTGCGCACAATCGCATACTCAGCTCGATTAAACTGATGCTCCCCAATCTGTTGGTCAATAATGGCAAAACTTTGCTCCATAATCGGATGCATTGACAATGCTTTCATCTAAATCCCCAACCCATAGTCTGCTCCTACTCAAACACTAAGCACGGGAAAGCACTCAAAACTCCAAAACTGGCCATTCCGGTTCCCGCAAGAAGTGCATCATATCATCAAACTTCCTTAATTGAGCCTGCCGAATCGATAGTACACTCCCTTCTACTTCTAAGGCTTGGCCACTTAACTCAAATAGGATATTGCTAATGAGATCGCTATCCAACTGCTGGGGGATATCTCCGAAATATCCGAGAGTGATGTGAGCCGTAAAATGGTATTGCTGTTCAATACCTAGAGCCATTAAATCAGAATTTTGATAAATACACCGACGAAGCTGGGAAATGCGATTGTATGCCTGTTCATCCTGGGGTGCTAGACATACACCAATCGCCCTGGGCATCACCATTAAGCCCAATAGCTGCCAGCTAATAGGATTACCACCATTTCCTAAAGAGCTTTCCTGGCTGATACTGACAGACTTGTCAAAACTTGCTTGTATCGACTTAAGCAGTTGAGTTTCAAACTCTGGATTTTCAGCCGTGGCATCTCGGTAGGCATTTTCCCAAATCAAGTCAGCCAAGGTTAAATGAAAACTATCTGGGGGTATGGGTACCATTAAACCCGGGTCTAGTTGCTGGAGAAGCTCTTTTTGGAGCTGCTGCATGTTATCATAGAATGCTGAATTATTAGTCTCTTCCTCCCAAGGTGGTGTGATTACAGTGTAACCAGGAAAAGGGGCAGGCTCTCTGCTGCCATTAGGGAGACGTTTAAACTTGGGTGACTCTTGGATATTGAGTAACTGCGATTGATAAGTTGCGGTTAGGGTAAGCCGTGTGACCCGATTTAGATAACTTTGATATGTATCGTCCAATTTTGCCCCCTTACGTGTTCTGATATGGGAATTTACCTCTATTGGGGAAAGGATGACTTTGCCATGGCCCAAGCCCTGGACAAACTGCGTCAATCCCTAGTTGACCCCAACTGGGCTAGTTTTAACTATGACAAAATTTCCCCAGACCAACCAGATGCAGTCATTCAAGCCTTGAATCAAGTAATGACTCCTCCGTTTGGCATGGGTGGACGTCTAGTGTGGTTAGTCGATACAACCCTGTGCCAGCAATGTTCGGACAATTTACTGGCAGAATTAGAGCGTACTATACCAGTCATTCCTAAACACTCCGTTTTGTTACTAACTACCCCCCATCGACCAGATCCACGACTCAAGTCCACGAAATTACTGCAACAGTACGCCCAGATTCAGGAGTTTGCTCTGATTCCCCCCTGGAAGACCCAGCAGCTGCTCAATCGGGTCAAGTCCTACTCCGTTGAATTTGGGGTCAAATTAACCAATAGTGCTGCTGAACTCTTAGCCGAATCCGTTAGCAATGACACCCGACAGTTATTCAACGAACTGGAAAAATTACGACTCTATGCTGCTAATGACAGCCAACCGTTACAAGAAAGTACCGTTGCTACCCTGGTAGTGGCTAATACTCAAAATACCTTGCAACTGGCAGAGGCGATTCGGGCAGGGGATGGGGCAAAAGCTTTAGAGTTGTTAGCTGCCTTGATCAACCACAATGAACCTCCTTTAAAGATTGTCGCTACCTTAATTACTCAGTTTCGTACCTGGTTGTGGGTGAAGTTGCTGGTCAGTGAGGGGGAAACTGATCCAAATGCGATCGCTAGCACTGTCAATATCAATAACCCCAAACGAGTTTACTTCCTCAAACAAGACGTGGAGTTCCTTTCCCCTAAGCAACTCATCTCCACTCTGCGGGTGTTGCTGGAGTTAGACCTCAACCTCAAAACCGGAGCAGACCCCCTTTCCACATTACAAACTAAGGTGATACAACTTTGTGAAATCTTTAACAGATCAAGAGTTTAGAGCAGTCAGTGGCTTCACCCAGGCTAGCTAAAACCATTGAAGGTTAAATTTTTTTTATACTGATGCTTCATATTTATCCTGTATGCACTTTCCAATCCCCAGAATATCTTGCCTGATGAGGAACTTCTCCCCCATAAATTAATTCACATTAAACTAGCCCTTAGTGGTTTTGGTTATTGTTTGTTTTGCTCATAATCTATCATCATGCTCACTGCTAACTCTCTAAAACTTAGCTTAACCCAACTTTTCTCCCAATCTCTACTTGTGGGAGGACTTACTGCTATTAGTTTGCTATCTGGATTTATCCCTGAGCTTTCTGAAGACTCTTATACCCTTGTTATTACAACTTCAGCCTATGCTCAAGATGTCACCTCTGAGATTAGTCCTAATGACGTCACTCAATATGCTGAAGTTCTATTACAAATAGAGCCTATTCGCGCATCTGCCTATGAAAAAATCACCACAATCCTAGGAGAGCAACCAGAAATTTTCTGCGATGACTCCGACAGCATCAGTAAGCTCCCCTCGAACGCCCAAGACATTGCTAAAGATTACTGCCAACAGTCAGAGGGAATTGTCTCTAAGTATTTTCCCGAAGGAGGAAATAAACGCTTCAACGAAATTACTATTGAGATGCAAGATAATCAAAATTTACGGGAACAGATTCAAAGTGAATTAGTGCGTCTTCAACAAGCAAAGTTTGACGCTAGCTTTTAGGTAGATATAGCTCTAATAATCAGCAACTTATTCCCTTAAACCATAACCTCAACCATAATTAAATCGTTTTGGGAAAAGCGTAAGGCTTTCAACGTTCCTCTTGGGCAAGCAGTAACACGAGTTGCACACCTGGAAATTACCAATAAAGTTTAGACCTATAGCAATTATACGACTTGTGAGGTAAAAATTTATGGTTTTTAGGGAGCAGGGAGCAGGGAGCCTCGGAGCAGGGAGCCTCGGAGCAGGGAGCAGGTAAGAGGAACCCACCCCTAATCCCTCCCACGAGGGGAAGTGAGGGAAGAGGTAAAAAATAATGTGTACCTCATAGCTACGAGAAACGCTATATAGTGGTATAGTTAGCATGGAAAAAACCATAATAGCTAGCCACTAATAATAGTAAAAAATAGGCTAATCCAGCTTGTGGCCGAAGGCCTCCGCTGCGCGAACAGGCTAGCCACTGCAGGTCGCTTATCTCCCAAAAAACGGCTAATGAGCAAATTTATCTATCCCTTGGGATGGCTTGCCGGAATGATAGTGGTTTTGGTTGGATGTTCTTCCAGTCCAGACCCTGACCCCACGGCAGCTATCCCCACAGTAGCTTCAGATACAGTCAAGAGTCAGGAATTAAAGAATTACGCTAAAGCTGTTCTGGCGATCGATCAATATCGTCAAGGTGTCTACGAGGATATTCAGGAATTAACCAAAGACAAGGACAAGATAGTTCCTGAAATTAACTGCACCCAAGTAAAAACCATCGCAGGTCTACGTCGAAATATCCAAGACCTGGCTGTAAACTACTGTAAGCGCTCGAAAACCATTGCTGAAAGTCATGACTTGACCATATCTCGATTTAATTCAATTACCGTTAGTGCCCAATCCGATCAGAAGTTACAACGGCGCATCCACAATGAACTAGTTCGCATACAACAAAATTGATAATATGTCAAGCTTGTAGGGTGGGCAAAAGCGGTCAGCCGTCAGCGGTCAGCCCTCAGCCCTCAGCCCTCAGCTTTGTGGCACAGGCTTCCAGCCTGTGACTTCACTGAGATTAAACCAATGCTTACCTGTTTTATTTTTTATTAAAAAGCTGATAACTGATAGCTGATAGCACCTCAAGTACCGTGGCACAGGCTTCTAGCCTGTGATCCGCTTAAGCTGATAGCTGATAGCTGATAGCTGAATGCTTACAATTGGCCCACCCTACTTTAATTGGTATTTTAGTCTGAATTCAGCAATGATCAATTGCCCATGCTCACCTTTACCAAACGCCTCAGAGCTAATCAGAATACTAAAGTCCGTTTTACCCTCTCCTTGACAGCGGAGGAGCGTACCCGAACGCGCCACCGCTTTGAAACAGCGGATGGTGAAAATTTGTATTTGCGTTTGCCTAGGGGCAGTGTCTTGCAGGATGGGGATTTACTGGAAGCGGAAGATACAAAGGTAATGATCCGAATTGCTGCTAAACCAGAACCGGTACTGACTGTCACCTCCCAAAAACCGGTGAATTTGCTGCGAGCTGCTTATCATTTGGGTAATCGCCATGTCCCTTTAGAAGTAACGGCTAGCTATTTAAGGTTATCTCCTGACCCGGTTTTGCAAGGGATGTTAGAGCACTTGGGGGTAGAGGTACACCAGGAAGTGGTACCGTTTCAACCAGAAATGGGTGCCTATGGACATTGAGAAGTGTGAGGAGAACTCTTAAAAAGAGGCACACCTAAGTGCGCCCCTTGATTAATCCTTCGGAACAGAAGCCCGATGGTTAGCCTCTTTCCACAACTGATAGAGAAAAAACTCAACAGCATAGTTCATTGCTGTTACAAAAATTCCCTCTTGATCCTCTGGATCTGACGTTAGCCAGGTGCCTTCTAGGCTTACTTCAACATATTCCCCATCACAAATCGATAATGCGATGGGCGAAGCCCCGCTTTCAGCGATCGCATCTGTCGTGTCTTGCCCCACAAACACCTCTAATTCCCTCAGGTGGGGCAAGTTAGCTGGTAGCAAAAATGACGCAGTGGTGGGTTCGATATAAAAACTTGCACCCGCACGGAGCGAGACAAGGGTTCGTGTGGTTACCCATTCTTCTAGGGATTGAGCCAAACGCTCTAGATAAAAGCTATTTTCGGTATAAATCAGTTTCAGCATTACCTGTAACCTCCTCCTCTAACCGATTGATTTGCTGTTGACGCCAAAACTGTTCCGCAAAAGCAACAGCTGGATGCATGGGTGCTTTGGGCTGCTTGGGTAATTTCATTCCCGCTTGGTAGGGAGTGCGGTTGCCTTTAAGGCTGTTACAACGCTCACATGCCGTAACGACGTTGTCCCAACTGTGTTTTCCGCCTTTTGACCGAGGAATGACATGGTCAAGGGTTAGCTTTTTGGTGCTGCCACAGTATTGGCACCGATGCTTGTCCCGTCTTAAGACCTCCCGCCGATTTACTGGAGGAACTCGCCAAGTTGGTTCGGTTTCGGTAAGTATCAAGCGGATATGGCTTGGTACCAAGATCACTACACTAGGGGAACGGACTTTGTAGCCCTTACCACCAAAGAAATCGATTGGTTCAGCTTTGCCGGTAACCAACAGAGCAATCGCTCGTTTGATATTGACTCGATTAATAGGTAAGTAGTTTTTGGAAAAAACCACTACCGATTGCGTTAACACCTCAGTTGTGCTTGTCACGGATTGACTCCTCATAAACCAAACCCCCGCTTCTGTTTGTCAGGAGCGGGGGCGTTGAAGATTTTTTAGGGTAGGCTGATTGCTATGTCAGTAGTGCTAGCGTTCGCCTATACCTCCCGCTGTGTCTATTTAGTTTCAGATTGATCTCTGGCCGACAATTGACTGGTTGTGAATAAAGCCTTCTATACTCGACTGTTCCCTGTGCCATCGAGTCATATTTGCCCCTAAATAAAAGCTCCACCCATATTGCCCCGAATCCAGAACCGCCGAAGCAGTTGAGATCTGAGCAATTGGTGGAGGAGGTTAAATGATGACTCATAGAAGATGAAATGTTTGAAGGCGAAATTTGTGAAAAACGATTTTCAAGCCGCTTTTTAAATACTACACTTGTATTACGGGAATGTCCAGATATTTGGAGGAAAAAATTAATGCCTACACTCACCCGTCAAAACTCAACCACTGATATGGAAGTTACCAGCATCCGTCTGGAGCGACAGTTGAAAGATAAACTCAAAGAACTTTCTGGCTCTCAGGGCTATCAAGCTCTGATTCGAGATATTCTCTGGAACTATGTCCAGCACAAGTCCGGTGACTATCGACCTCAATTTTGTAAGTCTGATATCAGAGCCAGCATTCAAGCGATCGCTGAGCGCAAAGAGCGTTGTGTACTGACTGGCAAGTATATAGAACCCCAAGAGCCCATGTTATTAGGACTTACGATCAACGGAGAGATGCTTCCCCTCAGTATCGGTAGTCTGTCCGACTGTTAAGCGTTTGTGTCAATACAATGGAAGAGACATGCGATCGCCTTTGGCCACGCCAAAGGCGATCGCATGTCTCTTCTCAATGCTTAACTAGGGACTAACTAGGAACTATTGTAGGTGGGTTACCGAGTTGGAATCTTTAACGGTTGTACTTGCGGAAGCTCAAGTTTCGGTGCTTCTAGAACTGCTGGGGCTTCTGGTGTTGCTGGAATTTCTTCAGTTTCGATAGCTTCTGGGGTTTCTTTAGTGTCAATAGCTTCTGGGGCTTCTGGGGTTTCTGGCATTTCTGGCGTTTTAGTAGCCACTTGGAGATATAAATCAGAACCCAGTGTTAGTGGTAAGTCATTTTCCGGATCAATGATGATAGGATTTTGCTGCTCCGGTTGTTGATTAGAATTACCACCAGTTAAAACACCAGTCAAAATATTAACCGCAGCACCTTCTAATGTTTGTGTCTCCGTATCATCAGGCTTAGCATCAGTAACCAGTTTCGAAGTGGCATTGATGGTGTTATAGGATAATTCACCAATTTTCAGTTTTTGAGCCACAAACTGAGTACCGAGAAACTCAGAACCACTATAACGCGGTACTAATTGACCCTCAATCTCGCTGTCTTTTGGAATTAAGACTATTCCTTGATCATTTGTGATGTCCTCAGCTACTAACAGCGTCATATCAATAGTTTCACCACGCTCCACAGCCATCTTGTCTGATACTGTGTAGGCTACATTAATCACTGTGCCTTTGGAAACTTGATATTCCTTAGTTTCAAAGGAGTCATCCTTAGTAGTCATTGACTCAGTGGACTCAGTCCCCTCAGTTTTTTCAGTTGCCTCAGTTTCCTCCATCAGGCTCTCGTCAGTGACAGGTTTAGTCTCTTCCGTCAGCTGAGCAATATATTGAGAGGCTGCATGTTGACTAGACAGGGGAGCTAATACCTCTTGATTCACCAAAGCTTGATGAATAAAGGCTGCTACATCAGCACGGGTGGCAGGTTTACCAAAATCAAGATAGGTTACATCGGGGTAGTTAACCACCATAGCTTTTTCGGTAGCAGCCGCAACGCTAACTTTGGCATAGTCAGGGATTCGGGATAGGTCTTCATAGGAAGAGAGAGTGTTCTTGACTGAACTGCTAGAGTATAGACCCAAACCATTTAAACCCAAACCATTAGTCAATGACACCAATACTTGTCCCCGAGATAGTGGCGAAGATGGACGTAGTTGGCTGTTGGATTTATCCTGCTGAGTCAGGTTACGACTTACCCAATACTCAGCCACTTCACGATCAAATGTTTTGGGCAAAGCTAAATTATTTTCCCTGAACGCTTGGCTCACCATCCCAGAGAACTGAGCGTAAGTAACAGCTTGATCAGGTTTAAAGGTGCCATTGGCATATCCATTTACCAGGTTTTCTGCTGCCAACCCTTCAATAAACGGTTTTGCCCAATGACCTTGAATATCAATAAAGCTAGTTTGGTTTGGTCCCGCAATTACCATCGGCGCAGTGACACCAGTTACTATTCCCAACAGCAACATGGCAGTGCTTGTGGCATTCCAAGTAGACGCACTAGACATAGAACACAACTCTCCTGATTTAGATAACTCTTCCAGATGGCTCAACTCCTTGGTTATCTGAGTTGACACCCTCCCAAACACCATCCCCAGACGCACAGGTGACCTGAAAGTTCCCAGGTTTTCAAAAAAAGATCGCTATAGCTAGCCGAGTCAGATCAAGTCATTAATCCTAGGGTGGGCAGTGTCTACCAACACGCTTTGCAAGCTTTTGAATCTGTCTGCTGCACTGCCCACCTTACATGAACCAAGCTATAGGTAGGCGAGTCAGATCAAGTCAAGTTAATCAATTACAAAAGGGAGTCAGGAATCGGGAATCGGGAATCGGGAATCGGGAACAGGCAAACAATTCCGTGGATTTAACCTATTTGAGAAGCACTATAATGACTTGATTGGTTATTAAGATAAACTCTCAACCGTCAACCCTCAAAAACTATTTAGATTTGTAACTTTAGCCAGATTGGCGAGACAAGTTTGTGCTATTGGGTTTCTATTTATAGTATTGACGGTTGGAGAAAGTTTATGTTTTTAGAAAGTGTCATCCTTTTCTTCAAGCGCTTAGCTGCTGATAAAAATTTCCGCAGCCAGCTTGAAGATGCTGCAAGTCCAGAAGACTACCAAACCATGGTGCGAGATGCTGGCTATGATTTCACACCAGAAGAGTTGGAAACTACCACAGCTAAAATTCTTGATGAGAATAAGCTTAGAGATTTAGACGATAATTTCAAGAATCTCACTGAAGAAGACCTAGAAGTACTTGTTGGTGGCGTGTTTAGAGGCTACTATCGTTGGCCATGGGGACCTATAGATTGGATTAAGCCACCTATACAAAAGCCACCTATTACGATTCAGCCCGTCTATGGAGTAGTGATCGAGCCTGGACCGAAACCTCCTCAAGCGATCGCAATGTATGGCGTTATCATGCCTCCTGATCATCAAATTGGTTACATTTCAAAAGACGCGAACACAGACAATATTTCATAGTCTAGGGAGTTGGGAATCGGGAGTCGGGAATCGGGAGTCGGGACTCGGGAGTCGGGACTCGGGAGTCGGGAGTCGGGAATCGGGAATCGGGAATCGGGAGTGGGGGTAAGACGAAAATTTACTGTACCTCGTCAGTATGATAAACCCTATAAGTTATTTGCTCAGGTTTATTATTACCTTTTGAGCACTACCTGTTCTCCCCATCTCCCCATCTCCCCATCTCCCCATCTCCCCAAACTTCCCACACTCTTACTTCTCTTGCCTTTTGCCTCTTGCCTTTTGCCTTTTCCTGCAATTCGTGTGTTTACAACCGAAATACAAACGTGCTTAGTTATGACTTATCGCCGAATTAGTTATGCGGTTTGGGAAATTACTCTAAAATGCAACTTAGCTTGTCAGCACTGTGGTTCTCGTGCTGGTCATACACGAGCAAAAGAACTTTCTACAGAGGAAGCTCTCGATATGGTCAGACAGATGGCCGAAGTTGGGATTACAGAAGTCACCTTAATTGGGGGTGAAGCCTTCTTACGTCCGGACTGGCTAGAGATTGCCAAAGCCATTACCGACGCAGGAATGGTTTGTGGTATGACCACTGGTGGCTTTGGGATTAGTTTAGAGACAGCCCGCCGGATGAAAGAGGCTGGAATTCGGGTAGTTTCCGTTTCTGTAGATGGCTTAGAAGCAACCCACGACCGCTTACGGGGGAGAAAGGGTTCCTGGCAATGGGCATTTAAGACCATGAGCCATCTCAAAGAAGCCGGTATTCCTTTCGGCTGCAATACTCAAATCAATCGCCTCAGCGCACCACAATTTCCCGAGATTTACCAGCTGCTTAGGGATGCAGGAATCTTTGCCTGGCAGATTCAGTTAACTGTACCCATGGGCAATGCTGCTGACAATTATGACATTCTGCTCCAACCCTATGAACTGCTGGATGTATATCCCATGATTGCTCGTGTAGTTGAGCGGGCTTATAGCGAAGGGGTGAAAGTACAGGCCGGAAATAATATCGGCTATTACGGTCCCTACGAGCGACTACTGCGAGGGCGAGGAGAGAGCGATCCCTGGACATTTTGGCAGGGATGCCAAGCTGGACTCTCTACCTTGGGCATTGAAGCGGATGGTGTGATCAAAGGTTGCCCGTCCTTACCGACTTCAGCTTACACCGGAGGTAATATCCGAGACCACTCCCTCAGAACAATCATTGAAGAAACCGAAGAATTGCGGTTTAACCTAGGAGCAGATACTCCCAAAGGGACATCCCATCTGTGGGGCTTCTGCAAGACTTGCGAATTTGCTGAACTATGTCGCGGTGGTTGCTCTTGGACCGCTCATGTGTTCTTTGACCGCAGAGGGAATAATCCTTACTGTCACCATCGGGCATTAACCCAAGCATCTCAAGGAATTCGAGAGCGATTTGTGCCTAAAGTAAAAGCCCAAGGACTTCCCTTTGATAATGGTGAATTTGAAATTATTGAAGAGCCAATTAACACCCCTTGGCCAAACAATGACCCCCTCCACTTTACTGCTGATCGCATTCAATGGTCAGAACATTGGCAAGATCAAAAAGAATTAGTGGCATCTTTATAGGTTTTAGGGAGTGGGGAGCAGGGAGTAGGGAGTAGGGAGTAGGGAAGAAAATTTCAATGTATCTTACGCTTACTAGGAAACCCCTATAGACTTAGCCGCAGTTGTCGGTAAGGTCTCAATTTCACTGAGCTCTTGCACCAGGAAAAAACAACTTAATATCAGCAGTGATAACAATCATTTTCAGTACTTAAAGAATCAAATAGTATTACTACTCCCTACTCCCTACTCCCTACTCCCTACTCCCTACTCCCTGTTTTTATCAATTGTTTACATTTAAATTAAAAATTATATACAACTATGGAAAATAAAACTAACTCATTAGAACCATCCCTTGATAACTCTCAGACTCCAGAAGAATCTCTTCCAACCTTGTTACCTCGAACAGCATGGACTAGTAATTTAGCTTATTGGAGAGTTCTTTTAAAAGCTAAGATTGCTTTAGACAAAATTGAGAAAGAAGCAGTCAACAATCCTAGAGCTCAATTTGATAATTAAAGAAATTTAAACTATAGCGTTTTGGATACTTATTAGGTACACAGTATTTTTATCCTATTCCCTATTCCCTATTCCCTATTCCCTATTCCCTGTTCCCTGTTCCCTGTTCCCTAAAATCAAAAAACTGTGTACCTCACCGAAAAACCGCTATAGTCTCAGATTTGTCCACTTAACCTTACATTGCAACATGGTTAAAATCTACGAACTGGATTCTCCCAGTGATGATCAATCGTTAGAGTATGTGAGCAATTTAACTCACGAAAAAACTAAAGACATCAAGGGGGGAACGAAATTGATCCATGACATAAAGTTCCCAATTTTACCAGAAGGACCACCACCACCATTCGATGACTGGATCATTGTGCGGGAAGGACCACCACCACCACCCCACGACTGTCTCATTCTGCGGGAAGGACCACCACCACCGCCATTTCTGGAAGACCTCTACAGTCCTCCAAAACATGGTTTTCATCCAGGTCATCGTTTATAAACAAGACTGGTGAAGTATAGCGCTACGCCCAAGGCAATAGGCAATAGGCAATAGGCAATAGGCAACAGCCCAGTAAGATGCCTTAAATAAGGCATCTTACTGCTAATTAAATATAGCGTTTCTTATAGCTATTAGGTGCGCTTTCCGTTGGTGAATTTAATTTGCCACAGGTCGCACCTGAGGTACACAGGATTTTTTACCTACTCCCTACTCCCTACTCTCTATTCCCTATTCCCTGTTCCCTGTTCCCTGTTCCCTTTTTATTATTACTATAATGAATAAATCTCCAGAAGCTCCCCGTAAAATTATTAATCAAGCGCCAGTTTTATTTATTCCTAATGTCTTAGATAGAGATTTTTGCCAAACCCTAATTAATGTTTGGGAAACTGAAGGTAATCAAGAGTCCTATTCAATGATTGAACATAAGGGAGAATTGACTCCCATTCAGGACGATGATTATAAAAGACGCAGAGACCATTTTCTTCAAGAAGGAGAAACCCATCAACGTTTAAGATATTTCATCCGTCAACAGGTTCGCCCTGCCATCAAAAAAGCCTTTCATTTTGAAATTACTCGATTTGAGAGTTTTCGGATTGGTTGCTATGATGCTAATACTGGCGGATATTTTCGACCCCATCGGGATGATGCTACCGAAGGAACTGCCTATCGTCGCTTTGCTATGACTATTAACTTGAATGTGGAAGACTATGAAGGGGGCTGTTTAAGATTTCCAGAATACGGATTGGATTTATATCAGCCGGAAACAGGCAGTGCTTTAATTTTTTCCTGTTCCCTGCTTCACGAGGTTACAGATGTTATTAAAGGACAACGGTTTGCTCTGCTGTCATTTTTTCATGGTGAAAATGAAGCTCAGTTGGTTGAAGAGTACAATCGTCGCGTAATGGTTAGTTAGAGGATCATACAGCTGTAGATGTAGGGTGGGCAGTGCAGCAGACCGATAATCAAGCTGGGCTTTGGGCGTTGTTAAGCACTGCCCACCATACTAGGATTAATGACTCGCTTCGCACCCTACAAGATATGCTCAAATTGGCAGTCGTCGCAGTCGGTAACGAGTATCATCCACCGTGATAATTGCACCTGCTTCCAAATCTTCCCCAGACTCAGCCAGCACTGCAAGCAATCTTGCACCAACACTTGCAGGATTTGTATTCTTCAAGCGAAATATGATCACACTAGGCAGCAAAGCAGAACTTGCTGCCAATAGATCGCCAAAATCTAAGTCAAAAGTTAAAACAATGCGCTCCTCTTGCCTTGCCTTTTCCAGAATCAAAGCATCTAAGAGCCGTTCTAATCCTTGTTCGTAAAGATGTACCGTATCATATCCCTGTTGACGCAGTAATTGAACAGTTAAAGGAGAGACACCCATATCTGCTAAAAACTTCATGCTGCACTGCCACTGAAAGGCCGAACTTTATCACTAGCCAAAAAAGCTGCATAGAGAAGACTAGCTTTAATATCTTCTGCTTCTAAATAGGGATAAGCTTCAAGAATTTCGTTTACATCCATACCGTCGGCTACCAAACTCAGTACTAGAGATACTGTAATTCTCATTCCTCGAATACAAGCACGTCCTCCCATTATTTGTGGATCAAAGGTAATGCGTTCAAATACCAGTTTATTATCTGTCATAGCTAACACCTTGTATTTTTATTAACTATATAGTGGATGGGGAGTTTTCGGTGCGTTACACTTTGTTAATGCACCCTACTGGACTGGGAATAATCCGATAGTTTTTTAGGATGGCCAGGATCAATATCGAGGGGCGTAAGCATTAGGCTGAGAGCTGATAGCTGTTCGGGTAGCGTGGCCAAAGGCCTTTAGCTGATAGCTGAATGCTTACAACCATTAATCAATATATCCCAAGACTTCATCGAGGGAGTAGGTTTCATTATTGGTTATTTGTTCAAGGGATCTTTGTAGGCTTTCCCTCATTCCAGGGATTGAAAGTAATTCTAAGGTTTCTTGTAAGCTTTCATAGTTTTTTATAGAAATTAAAACCGCAGAGCCATTAGAAATCTCTATTTCATAAACTTTGTTTTCTTCTGTGACTAATTCAACTAAGTTAATTAAATCGTTTTGGGCATCAGTAACCGTCAGTTTTTCCATTTTGTTTATTTTATCTTTTTGTTATTATAGCAGTTATCAATTCAGTAGAGAAGGAATATATTCGTCTGATCATATTTAGGAATCCCGTAAGCATTCAGCCGTCAGCCTTCAGAAATGAAACCGGCAAGATGCCGGTTCCACCAAGATGCCCATTCCACCAACATGCCCATTCCACCAACATGCCCGTTCCACCAACATGCCCATTCCACCAACATGCCCATTCCACAACAATATGCAACGCCTAATAACCTTGGCCTTTCGGCCACGCGATCGCGTTCAACCTTCA
>NZ_JAAHHS010000679.1 GCF_010692395.1 Moorena sp. SIO3H5 | reverse complement strand
CTCTCCTATTGATCTCGATCAACTTAAGGGTATCAATCCCTATGATGCTGGGTCATTAAGAGCAGCAGCTAATTCCCCCATCCAAGGCTCTAGCGCTGATATAATCAAAATTGCCATGATTAAACTCTATCAAGAGTTACAGAAATATCAGGCGCGGTTGCTATTACAAGTCCATGATGAACTAATCTTTGAAATTCCCCCTGATGAATGGGAAGAATTGCAGGTAAAAATTCGGGAAACTATGGAATCAGCAGTTGAGTTGACTGTTCCTTTAGTTGTTGAAATACATGCTGGGGAAAATTGGATGGAAGCGAAGTGAGGCAAAAGGCAATGGCTTTGCTTAATAATGGAATTATCTGAAGAGTTTTGTGGAATGGGCATCTTGGTGGAATGGGCATCTTGCCCGTTCTTGATATTTTTGCGCGGGCAGGATGCCCACTCTACTTCTATTCACAGTTAGAGAATACCCGGTATAATGATGAAATCCTTACTGGATAAGGGTTTTGAAATTTAGAAGTGTTTGCCCTGGCTTGTCACCCTTTGACGATGAAATGTGAAAGCCCTGCTTAACTTAAGGTTAATAAAGTTTGAGTAATACTTCATCAAAACTTCACCTAAATTTATCGGATGTCTAGTTAATATAGTCGAGGTAGAAAATATTATATTAACTATCTGATTGGTAATTTGATTTGAGATTGTAATCAATCCAACCCTTATTATCCAATGCTTGAGTCAGTTTACAAATTGTCACGATTAGTAAGTTAATGGGAGCCACTTACTAATCGTAATGTGCAATATCCTGTAATCGTCTACAGGTGACTATATCGTGCGTTGTTACAGTCCAACTAAATTATTAAACAGCCAAATAACGCTTCCAGTGATTTACAGATTCAGTTTCCAGGTGCTCTATATCTAGAAGATTTATCATAACGCTCAACGTCTCTATCAGATATCTCTTCAGATAATTGTTCCATTCCTACACACTGATCATGGCACAAGTATCCCGAACCAAGTTCTCAATCCCAAAGCTAATCTTTCGGTCATCCTTAGTCACATTATCCATAGTGTTTTCAGCCAATTACACCTGGGCCTTTGGTTTAGACGATCTTATTCCAAAGGTTAAGGTTCCCAAACTTCCTGGGGGAATTAATGAACAAATCGAAGACGCGATAAATAACACGATTGATGACGCAGTAGATGAAATTATTCCCTATGGCATTCCCCGTTCACTTGAAGAGTTAGTAGATTTACTGTTTGGAGCCCTGGCCAAAGATTATGGTGTTATTCAACAAACACCCTATTCTGCCGGATATAACGAAGTGCTGATCGTTTCTCCATCCACAGGGGCAGAACAACGCATGCAGGTAAATTTACCAGAGGAAGAATTTCGGATCTATGAGATTGCCTTTAAAGGTGTTTCAGTTCCGAAACCCAAAGCCGTTGTAGGTGGACAAAGCCCACTACAGGAATCAGAGATTAAAGACCGGTTATCTGAATTCACAATTAAATACGATACCCAAAATAAAGTGCAGGCGATTATTCTAGCTGATGGCACTAAAGCTAAATTTAGCAATAGTCAGGCTATTATTTATGGTGCATCCGGGAAACCCATAGAAAGCATAACCTTGTCTCAAGCCAATGCTAACCCCTCAGACAATTATATAGCATTAAAGAACACAGGAAAGCAAAAATGTGAATCCAATGTCAAGCAACTGTTACAAGCAACACTGGATAATGCTAATTTAAAGAACTTAAACCTAGCGCAATTAGGTACTTCTGATGAAGCAAGACTGCTGGCCTGGGCTGGAACCTTCGGTAGAGAAGCATTAGCAGACTCTCTACTACCCGATAGCAGAAATCAAACCATACAATCAATTAGTTGTCAAGCTCCAGTCCAATGTAATGTTAAGCATACTTACAAGGGAGCGAGCGAAGTTCGGACTGACCTATTTAAAATCCCACCAGGCACAAATCCAAAAGTTGCCTTAGAGTATGAGTTTTATAGTATTCCAGATAGACTAGAAATTTTCTATGAAGGGTCTCGTATTTTCGGAGTAGGACCAAAGTCAGGGCGTGATACTAAACATATTGGTAACCTTCCCGATAACGCGAAGTATGTGGGAGTTAAGGTAATTGGTAATCGTGATGAGGGCACTCGATGGTGGTATACTATTCCTGGGGGGGCGACAAGCGCCCTGTAACCCTTGATATATCTTAAATTGAGCGAATTATGGTAAAAAAAGATAGGTCATAACTTGTCAATACGACCTATCAATTGAAAATGGTACCAGAATTATATCAA
>NZ_JAAHHS010000678.1 GCF_010692395.1 Moorena sp. SIO3H5 | reverse complement strand
TATCCTGGTTGAAAATTTGGGTTGAGTTGGGTGCAGTTATTTGTAATGTTCAATCTCAAGCTGAACCAAAGTGGTTAAGTGTTTTCTGTTTCAAATAGCTTAAAATGAGAGAATTATCTTGAAGACTAGAGGGAATAGGGAATAGGGAACAGGCAAAAGTTTTAAGGCAAGAGGCACCCACCCCTAACCCCTCCCAGGAGGGGAAGGCAATAGGCAAGAGGAACCCACCCCTAACCCCTCCCAGGAGGGGAAGGCAAGAGGCAAGAGGCAAAAGTTTTTTTTGATAAACTCTTAAATAAAAAATTAGTAGTATTATCAATAATTTTAATAAAAAAATACACTATTTACTTTTGCTTTTTACCTATAATTCATCTACTAATTTATCATAAATACTCTCAAAAAGCCAAGTATTTTTACCCTGTTCCCTGTTCCCTGTTCCCTGTTCCCTGTTCCCTGTTCCCTACTCCCTACTCCCTACTCCCTTTAAAACCTAACTATGGCAATCAAATTTTGGAATGGTATTGCATTAATTGAAAATGACACCTATAGGACTCAATTAATCCCAAAATTAGGACGCTTAGATCACGATCAATCACTGCTGAAGGAGATTTTACCCCATATACCAAGGGGCGGTGTTGCCATTGATGTTGGTGCCAACATTGGCGATCACACCATTGCTTACTTGAATAAAGTTGGGATAACTGGTCGAGTGTTAGGATTTGAACCCCTGCCAGAAGCTTATGAATGTCTGACATTAAATGTACCAGGGGCAGAATCCTATAACTATGCTCTTTCAGACCAAGAAGAAACCCTGAATTTAGTGATTAGACCCAACACAGGAGAAAGTTTTTGCTCCTATTCAGAGAAATCACAAACCATTCGCGCTGTTCCATTAGATTCCTTTGAGTTTACTCAGCTAGACTTGATCAAGTTTGATGTAGAAGGTTGGGAGTTAAAAGCCCTCAAAGGAGCCGAAGAGACTATCTATCAACATCAACCTCGGATGGTGATTGAGATTAACGAGAATGTATTTAAACGAACCCTCGGGAATCGACAAGAGATTTACGATTTTCTGAAGCGACATGATTACGAGTTACAACCAATACAACCAAAGACCAGCCTCAACACTAAGAGAATTGATGTACTGGCAATACCAGCAAAAGCACAATACTTCTGCGGCTTCCAGCATAAATTAGGGGAAGCTTACACAGCAAATAGTCAGCTTGATCAAGCTATCATCGCTTACCGTCGTGCCATTGGCCTTAACCCCACCATATCTTCCTCTCATCACAACTTGGGGGAAGTATTGGAGAAACAAGGTCATCTCGAATCTGCGATCGCATTTTACCGTAAGGCTATTGAACTTAAGCCTGATCACCATCAGTATCATATCACCTTAGCCAAAGCCCTAGCCCGAAAAGGGATGGCTGCTGAAGCAGTAACTGAGTATCGCTTAGGGATGTCCCTTAACCCTAACTTCCAGTGGTCAGAAGATAATTTTGCCGAAGCTTTATTAGAAGGTGTGTATAAAGATAATAGTAAAGGTTTCCAGGGAAACTCTAATCAAAAGAATGACACAAGCCACGACTGTGGTGTCATTTATTTAGCCATTGGTGAAAAATTTAAACAAGAATTTATTAACGCTTATAAATTTTTAAAGAAATCCAATCCTAATATCCCCATCTCCCTATTTACTGATTGCCCCATGGGAGAGTTAGATGGTTGTACAGTCTATCCCTTAAACGAGAATAAAAATCCTCATAAACTCAAAGTAGATATCTTGAAAAAGAGCCCTTATCAAAAAACTCTATTTCTTGATACAGACACCTTGGTCGTTGGAGATATATCTGAAATATTTTCCTTCCTAGATGACTGTGATTTTTGTATCGCAAAAACTCCTAATATTGACTATAGCAAGCCCCCTTATAAATATCTTGGCTATGAATCCCCTAAAACTATGAATACAGGAGTATTCGCCTTTAGAAAATGCCAATTTATTACTAAAATGATAGATGGCTGGATTACTCTGGTTTCAAAACAAAATGACTCAACTATGAGAGCTGGACATTTTGGTGACCAGTACTATTTTAACCAGTTATTACAATCCGGTTTCTTCGAGCAAGAAGGAGGCAAAGTTAAAGTTATAGACAACAAAATTTACAATGTTAGACCTCAGCCTCTTCCTCACCTGATTAAAGATGGCTTATTTAATCAAGCCAAGATAATTCATCTACGACTTTATGCTTTTGTCCCATCATTAGTTTCTCTTAAAAAGAAATAGGGAATGGGGAATCGGGAATCGGGAATCGGGAATCGGGAATA
>NZ_JAAHHS010000677.1 GCF_010692395.1 Moorena sp. SIO3H5 | reverse complement strand
GAACCTTTTCGTTAGCCTGTCCTGTCCTCGGTGCTCCGGTGCTTATCTTACTTACAGGTCGATGATTTCCGTCTTTCCCCGACCCTTCTCGGAGGTTCGGCTCCTGCTGCACCACATGGGTCATCTCATGGGCAATCAACTCCTGCCCCCCACGACTCCCCGGCTGATACGCTCCCTGCCGAAAGAACACATCCTGGCCTGTTGTAAACGCCTTGGCCTGAATCGATTGATTCAACTGGTCTGCCTGAGCATCTGTATGGATTTTCACTCCACTCAGATCCGCCCCCAGTGCTTGCCCCATTGACCGTTGCAGACCCGCATCCAAAGGCTGGCCACCACCCCGGGCACGGTTAATCGTTGATTCCAACTCTGGGGTAACCGCCATTCCACCTTCCACAGATTGAAGCTGCACCATTGGCTTCCTCATCAGTTGATCTTGTTCCTGTTGAGCTTGAATCGAGTCTGGTTGAGTTGAGAGATTAGGAACTGGTGCGTTAATCTGTCTTACTACTTCCGATGCTACTCGGTCGGCTTCTTGTTCATATTTATCCCCAGCTTCACCAATAGTCAGCTTCGCCTGCACTGGATTGCCCTGCTGCCAATTGCCCCTTAACTCATGGGAAAGTCCCCTAAACATTGGCATTCTCTGGATTGGTTGCCCACTAACAGGGGAGACACTACTCAGCAGAGAATCTTTGGCACGATGAACTTGTCCATAGTTTTGTGGCGGGGATTTAATTAACTGACCCAGTGCTCGGTTACCAATTATCCCTTGCAGTTCCTCGATTGGGTGGATAGTTGGGTTTCTACTTCCAGATACTATTGACTGATCTTGAGCTTGTGTCGTTTTGGTTTGGCTTTGTCGTTGATTACCCATGAGCTTGACTAAATCTTAAATAGTCGGCAAACGTCACTTCATCATAATATAGCCGAATTTCACTTATGGGGTTCACCCCATGAACGAGTGGATCAATGACAGTATCAAAATACTACTTTGGCAAGGGCTCTACTATTAGCGATCGCTTTTAGCGTGGCCTACGGCCAATCGCGTAGCGGCTCTAAAAGAGCATCGCACTGGAATGTGAATTGTATTATATATGTAAGTAAACTAGAAAAAGATAACAATGGCAGCCAAAGATAAATTTCATGCTGCGGTTATAATCGCCCTAGAAAAGGAGCAGTGGAAGATTAATGATGATCCCTTGCGACTGGAAGTAGTTAGAAATCAATGATCCAACTCGGATTCTATATTTGGCAGTGCCTGTGATTGCTTATCAAGCTTTTTTTTAGCGATAATTTCACAAATTTTATTAGAAAGATATCAGATTAAACAAATTATTTATGATCCCATTCAAGAGGTAATTGTAAAATGGATACCCTAGAGTATTATCGCCAGAGCATTCAGTCGTTGTTGACGGATTATGCTGCCATTCCCATCGCCAATGGAGTGATTGATTGCTACACGGTTTTTGATACCAAACAAGACCACTACATGGTAATGACTGTGGGATGGGATGGCTATCGGCGGGTCTATGGTTGTGTTTTACACTTGGATATTAAGAAGGAAAAGATTTGGATTAAACAAAATATGACCGAAATGAAAATAGGCCAAAAACTTGTGGAGAGAGGGGTAGCGAAGGACGATATTGTGCTGGGGTTTCAAGGTCCCGAATTTCGGCAATATACGGACTATGGAGTTGGATAATTTGTAAGCATTCAGCGGTCAGCAGTCAGGGGTCAGCAGTCAGCATGGTAGGGTGGGCAAATATTGAAAGTTTGGCAATTTAATTAGGAATAATCGACATGCAGCCCACCCTACAAAAGCGTACGCATTTTATGTCGAATTTTCAACAGTCCAATCTTCGTGCAATAATCCTGGTACCTTATCAAAATCTTGATGATTACGAGTTAACAAAACCAATTCACGAAATAGTGCAATGGCAGCAATTCGCGCATCCATCTTGGCAAGTTGAATTCTTTGGGATTCTAATTGATTAAATCTCACAGCTGCACCGGCATCAAACGAGACGAGGGGTAATACCTTGAAGTCGCTGACGAGTCGTACCATCATTTCATAACCTTTTACTACATCATTGGTGTTACGAGCCCGATTAATATAAGCGTGACAGCCTAGCATCTGCTCATGAAATGTTACTGTTGATACTGCAAAATCAGACAGAGGATAGGGACTCATCCGTCTCAAAAGGTTATCGTAATTTTTTCCTGTTTGTCGCTGAAGAATGCTTAGATGATCTGTATCCAACAAATATTTCATGGTTCGTCTTGCACTTCGAGGATAGATTCATCGCCTTGACGTATGGCTCGTC
>NZ_JAAHHS010000676.1 GCF_010692395.1 Moorena sp. SIO3H5 | reverse complement strand
CTCCGTTTGATGTGATGGTTTGCTGGTATTGACAAAAAATAGCGAATTTCCTACATCGAAATGAGTTGTTTATCACCCGTTGATGGTAGAAATATGTAAACTATCTTAAAAAAGAGCGGGTTTAATCAGAATTTTGATAAAGCTTCCTCATCCACTGGCACTTCCTCGAACACGTTAAACTAATCAAAGCTAAACTAAAAAACGTTAACTAAAACACAAAACCTGATGATTGCAACTGCTAATCGGATAAAACACGAAGTTAAAGACCTATCTCTGGCACCAAAAGGAAAACAGCGGATTGAATGGGCTGGACGGGAGATGCCAGTGCTCAAGCAAATCCGAGACCGCTTTGCCCAAGAAAAGCCTTTAGAAGGAATTCGTTTAGTTGCTTGCTGTCACGTAACCACCGAAACTGCCCATTTAGCGATCGCACTCAAGGCTGCTGGTGCTGATGCTCTGCTGATTGCCAGCAACCCTCTGTCAACCCAAGATGATGTAGCTGCTAGCTTAGTGGTTGATCATGAGATTCCTGTATTTGCCATCAAAGGGGAAGATAACGAAACCTATCACCGCCACGTTGAAATTGCCCTGGATCACAAACCCAACATCATAATCGATGATGGTAGCGATGTTACCGCCACTCTAGTAAAAGAGCGCCAACACCAGCTCGGTGATATCATTGGCACCACCGAAGAAACCACCACTGGTATTGTCCGTCTCCGGGCTATGTTCAATGACGGTGTGTTGACATTCCCAGCAATGAATGTTAACGATGCTGACACCAAACACTTCTTTGACAATCGCTACGGTACTGGTCAATCTACCCTTGATGGTATTATCCGCGCCACCAACGTGTTGTTAGCTGGTAAAAACGTGGTTGTGGCCGGTTATGGCTGGTGTGGCAAAGGCACAGCACTTCGAGCTCGGGGACTGGGAGCCAATGTCATTGTTACTGAAATTGACCCCACTAAAGCCATTGAAGCTGTAATGGATGGCTTCCGGGTAATGCCGATGGCAGAAGCTGCTCCCTTAGGTGACTTGTTTGTCACAGTTACTGGAAACAAGCACGTGATTCGCCCTGATCATTTCGAGGCGATGAAAGATGGCGCAATGGTTTGCAACTCCGGTCACTTCGACATTGAAATTGACCTCAAGTCCTTAGGGGAAATGGCAAATGAAGTCAAAGAAGTACGGAACTTTACCCAAGAGTACTGTTTGAAAAATGGTAAATCCGTTGTGGTACTGGGTGAAGGACGCCTGATTAACCTGGCAGCAGCTGAAGGTCATCCCAGTGCGGTGATGGACATGAGCTTTGCTAACCAAGCTTTGGCCTGTGAATACCTAGTCAAGAACAAAGGATCCATTGAACCAGGTTTACACTCCATCCCTGAAGCAGTGGATAAGGACATTGCCCGGTTGAAGTTACAAGCAATGGGCATTAACATTGATTCCCTAACCGCAGACCAAATCGAGTACATCAACTCTTGGACTTCTGGAACCTAAAACTAGGGTAATCCCTTGACGATACCGGTTCAATAATCCTGATCTCTATTCTTGGGTAATGGGTTATCGGTAATAGGTAATGGGTTATGGGTAATGGGTAATTGCTAGTTGAGGATTAGCCATTATCCATTACCCTGACCGACCTAAACGATTTAAAATGGCACCTCTAAAAACTTTTGTATCCTTGACAAGGAATAAGATATAGTATAAGAAGGGTTTTGAACGAAAATTTAATATCAACCCTATAGGTATAACAAGGTATAACAAAATAACAAAATTCTATCGGCTCTTGCATAAATCTTTAAACAGAGGGTGATAAGTACTATAGCCCGATAGCAAAAATTGACTTTTGCAAGAGGCCTATTAATGAGTAGGGTGATTGATCATGATCTGGCAACAATCTCCAACCTATCTGGCAGTGTTGACTACTATGCTGTCGGCTGCACTGGTAACTGACTTCACGGCACCCCAGTTACTGGCACAGTCATACCCACACCATGAAGTTGGTGCACACTTCCCACCACCACCAGAGCGAGGGTCACCGTCTAGAACCCTAGGGGCTGGGACATGGATGATTGAATTTCCACCAGTACCAGAACGAGGAGAACCGAAAAGAACAGCAGGAGGGGGGTCTCGTAGCTATTCCTGTACTGACAACGGTGACATCCCTTTGACTGCTATCGTGCCAGCCAATAATCTGGTCACAACCGTGGCGGCTAACCCTACACTGTTCTGGTATGTTCCCAAAACTACAGCCTCCGAAGCAGAATTTGTGTTAATTGATGACCAGAATCAAGAGGTTTACCTGACCACCTTGACCCTAGATAACACGAACGGTATTGTGCAACTAAACGTACCGGAAACTGTACC
>NZ_JAAHHS010000675.1 GCF_010692395.1 Moorena sp. SIO3H5 | reverse complement strand
TCTCAAGCGGTTAGAGTTCCGTTGCCCTGATGCAACCTGTAACCCCTATCTCGCCTTCGCTGCCATGCTCTGTGCTGGTATTGATGGCATCAAGAACGAGATTGATCCCGGTGATTCTCTAGATGTGGATATTTACGACCTCTCTCCAGAGGAATTGAGCAAAATTCCATCAACCCCCGGTTCTCTAGAAGACGCTCTGGCAGCCTTAGAAAAGGATCATGCCTTCTTGACTGAATCAGGAGTATTCACCGAAGACTTCATTACCAACTGGATTGAATTCAAAATAGACAACGAAGTCAATCCCATGCGGCTGCGGCCTCATCCCTACGAGTTCGCACTGTACTACGATGTCTAGTACTTTGTCTATGGTGAACTAAGACCATTAGCCATCCTTAAGGGTGGCTTCTTTATTTATGTCTGACTCTTGATTTATTAGTATTTCAGATCGCTCAGAAATGAGGAACACCTCGAACCCCAGTCATCTTAGATTGATGTTATTACTGAATAACGCTTTTTGCTGCTACTATAGCCATTAACTTATTCTTATTAGAGACTAAAGTAGACTGGGGGTATGTTCGGTGAAACTTAGAAATAATTCCTGTACCCAATACAACGACCGTTCCCCTATCGGCCCAGACGTGGGTTTGGTGCGGGTTTAGGTAAAAAAATCTATGACAGTTGCATATCCTCACAAATCAAACAATGGCATGGGTGCCCGTGAAATCCTGCCACATGTGGTACGCGATCGCAAACTTCACCTGGTCATGCTCAACCGCTATCGCTACAACGAACAACACAGTTGCCTAGATCTCACGGATTTGGTAGAAAAGCTGGATGGTCAGCCAAAAGAACTGGTGCGCGATCTATCTCATCACATTGCTGACGAAGCTCGTCATGCCATGTGGCTGACTGACCTACTCATGGAACTGGGGGCAGATATTGGTAAGCCCCCTGGAGTGTCCTACATCAAGGAATTTGATCGACTCATCGACCAGGAAAGCTATAAACAACAAGGAAAGCTTGACGATGGTCTGATCGGTGGTTTGGCAGCGATTAATGTCACCGAAAAACGGGGATGTGAGTACTTCTCAGCTCACATCAAAGCATTGAAAGAGGCACCGAAAACAGAAGAAAATATTAAGATTCGTCAAACCATTGAACAGATTTTCCCAGAGGAAGTTGGTCATGTCCGTTGGGGGAATCGATGGTTGGCAGAAATTGCCAAGAAAAGCCCAGAACATCGACAGAAGGTCGAACAGGCAAAGCGCCAGTATGTAGCCATTGAACAGGCGGCTTATGAATCTGGTATCGATCTGATGGCAGGTGCGGAACTGCGCCGAATCAATAACTTGCTGGAGGTTGCCAATACCTTGCCAGTGTGGGAACGTCCTCAGTACCTGATCGAGCGCTTACCCCAAACCTTGCTAGCCCCTGAACTCCAAATGACCAGGATTCAGGTAGCACAAAAGGCTTGGCAGCAAGATCCACAAGGGTTTATAGAAAAATTTGTGCCTATGTTTTTGAACGGTTTGAATCAGGTATCTAAAAATCAGCAAAAAGCAGTCTCCTAGAAAATTGTTCAAGCAGTCAGAAGCTGTTCAAGGGCCTTTGTTATTGTTTTGGTATCTCGGTAAAATCTAAGAAAAGGGTTCAAGGCAAAAGGTTATGGCAAAATCATTTTTTCCCCTTGACCCTTTCCTTATTACCTGTCTCACCTAATTGCAAGTCTCGACCCTTGATTTAAGAAAATTAACCAACGTGTCAACATGCATAGCTACAGGTGATACTGGGTCTTAGGCAAACCCCAAGACCAGCACAGAAAAATAGATTATGACAAACCCACAGCCGAATCCTGACACTCTATCTAGTCAAGACTTGTCAATGGCAGAAATCGTTGCCAGTGAGTTCAACCAGACTATGACTGCCGTTAACTATGTCGAAAACATTGAAACGGTCATCTCCAGCCTGGAACAAAACAATAGCGCTATGGTAAGCCACAGTGAAGAAGGCTACTTGTGGAAGTTTCAGTACGGTAGCGTGGAAGTATTCGTTCAGCTCACTGGTTCCACAGATGATGACACCTTTACAGCTTGGTCTTCTGTGATGAATCTACCTGCCAAGGACGAGGCAACATTGATGCGCAAGCTCCTGGAAATGAACTGGTATGACACCTTTGAATCCCGCTTTGCTATTGTTGAGGAGCAAGTTGTCGTGTTATCCACCCGAACTGTTGCTGAATTGTCCCCAGGAGAAATTTCTCGCGCCATCACCGTGGTAGCCACTATTGCCGATGACAATGATGACTTGTTACAAGCTGAGTTTGGTGCGGCCTAGAATCTTCCGATTCAACTTGATGTTAGCACACAGGTGAAGGCATGA
>NZ_JAAHHS010000674.1 GCF_010692395.1 Moorena sp. SIO3H5 | reverse complement strand
AAGGCGGGTAGGTAAGGAGCCTCGCGGCTCCGTTCCCCCCTCAGAACCGTACTTGCAAGGTTTCCAAGCATACGGCTCAAGCAAATCACACAGTCAACCGTGATGAATTTGTTGGTGACAGAAGAGGTGGATGAGTTGTAGGTTTTTGTATGTATCTTTACCCCCAATAGATTTGGGAATAATATGGTGAGTGTGTAAAATTTCTCCATTAAATAGGGATTCTTTACACTTTGGACATACAAAATTTTGGTTCTTTGCCAGCTTTTGTACCGAGCTTTTATAGTTCTGGGATTGTCTTTTCCTTTTGTCTCTAAACCATTGTTTGACCTCTGGATTAGGGTCATCAGGGCTAAATAATCCTGGTACTAGTATATGGCGTTTGATTTTGAACCAGGTGAATTTAAGCAGGTGTATCCCACTGTGAAAATCACCAAAGACCCATTTGTCGTTTCTCTCTAGATTGAATCTACCGAAATATTTTTTCTTCCTCCAGGCATCATTTTTGTTTGGGTGCATCCTTTTTGCGTATCTTCTGGCTCGTTTGTGCATCCAGGCATCTAAGGCTTCAAAGACTTTTCGGGAAACTCCGACTTTATAGTAATTTGCCCATCCCCTGATAATGGGGTTGAGTTTAGCTACTATGGTCTTAACATCTTGAGCTTGGTATTTTAACCAGACCTGTTTGATTTTTAGTTTTATATCTTTGATTGCTTGTCTGCTAGGCTTAACCAATAATTTGTAACCAGTTTTTCGGCTGATGTCCTTGTAATGTCTGACGTTGAAACCTAGAAAGTCAAAGCCTTCGGTAATAGGGACAATTTTAGTCTTTTCTCGATTGAGTTGAAGTCCTCTTTGTCCTAGCCATCCTTTTATATGGTTGACCACTGTTTTGGCGTCTTCTTGTGTTTCGCACAGACAGACAAAGTCATCTGCGTACCTGATTACAATGCGGTTGCCAATAATTTGTCCCCGTTTATCGTATTTAATACCTAGAGACTGTTCCATCCCATGTAGGGCAATATTAGCAAGAAGCGGTGAGATTAGTGCGCCTTGTGGCGTACCAGATTCCGTTGGGTTGAAGGTGTTTTTATCAATGTATCCCGATTTCAGCCATTGATAAATCAGCTTTCGAGCAGGGAAGTTTCCTAACATATTCATCAGGAATTCGTGGTCAATATTGTCAAAACAACCTTTGATGTCAGCATCTACTACCCATTTTTTCTTCCCGTTTGGGCGGATACCACAGAATATCTTTTCTATGGCATCATGGGTGCTTCTGCCAGGACGGAAACCGTAACTGCTTCTTTCAAACTGGGCTTCCCAACATGGTTCTAATGAGTTTTTGACCATTGCTTGTAAGCAACGGTCAATTAGTGATGGAATGCCTAGAGGACGTTTTTTGCCGTTGGATTTCGGGATATATACCCTTTTGGCTGGTAGTGGTTTCCAAGGGATGAATTGACTAAGTGTATCCACCAGTTGTCCTCTTCTGAAGGGGTTGAGTACTACCAACCCATCAATCCCTGAAGTTTTCTTACCCTGGTTCAGTTGTGTACACCTCCTAACTGCCAGGAGTATATTGCTAATTGACTTCATCAGAAGTCGTTGCAGATTTCGGACTGTTTTCCAATCTTCATTTTTGGTTGCCTTGAAAATTCGCTGTCTCAAATTCTTAACAATACGATTGGTTTTCTGCCAATCGACAGAATGCCATTCCGTTTTGTTCTGCTTAATTACGTTTACGACGGTTGTCATATCTAACTTTTCTTAAGAGTTCAGAATTCTTACTTTGAGTTTCAAGAGATTTACCAGTCTTCCGTTAGCACTCTTTCAAGTTGGTTATTCCAGGTTAGTTTCTGACCTATCCGTCAAGTTATACCCATTCTTTTTGGCTTTCCTTTAAGGTTTCCCTCTGACGGCATTCGCTTCTGAAGACTTCCTACACCCGCTAAGGAATTGATAGTTATCTTACGATTTCCCTACTTTGGACATGGAAAGTAGTCCAAAGACCCTATCGGGGTTATCCTGTTTCACACGGTATGGAGATGCGATTAACTTAGGACTTTATCTTTACTCCGAGGCTAGGTGTCCTCGAATAAGGCTCATAATGACCTTATTCCTGTTGCCTATCTCCCGTCTCAGTCACTTTTCGGGGTTACGACGTCACGAAGCATGAGATAAATTCACTGTTCGTTGTCCCTATTAATCTTGCCCTTGCCTACTTTTTGGTTTGTGACTACCTACTCAGTTTCGGCTTTTCCTCTCGCTGTGCGACATTCCGATTACTCCAAACGCCGTGAGTGGATGGACACAGACTGACGGACACTTGCCTGGGGAGGTTTTAACAGTCTCCCACTCTACCGTGCGCCTTTCAGGTCGCACT
>NZ_JAAHHS010000673.1 GCF_010692395.1 Moorena sp. SIO3H5 | reverse complement strand
ATGAGTCGGGTAGGGCGGGGACATCGCTGTCCCTTTCCCCCCTCAGAACCGGACGTACAAGTTTCCAAGTATCACGGCTCAAGCAAATCACTAGGGCTTTCCATAATGTATTCGTTGGTGACACAAAATATGAACAAGTTGGAGATTCTTGTAGTTGTCCAAGCCTCCCTTTGATTTAGGGATGACATGATGGACGTGCAGTTCTTCTGTGTTAAACAGAGATTCTTGACACACCGGACATACAAAGTGCTGGTTTTTTGCTATTTTCTGCCACGACTTTTTCTGGTTTCTGGAATCTCGTTTACGCTTGGAGATGAACCATTTTTGGATTTCAGGGTCAGGGTCATCAGGTGACGATTTTCCAGGTATGAGAACATGGCGTTCTATATTAAACCAAGAGAATTTTAGCAAATGGATTCCACTGCTGTGGTCTCCAAATACCCAGTTATCCTTCCTCTCCAAATTGAATCGTCCGAAGTATTTTTGTTTCCTCCAGGTGTCGTTTTTGTTGGGATGTTTTCTTTTGGCGTATCTTCTAGCCCGTTTATGCATCCATTGGTCGAGACTCTCAAAGGTTTTCCTTGCTACTCCTTTACGGTGGTAATTTGCCCAACCTCTAATGATGGGATTGAGTACCGATATTAATTCTTTGACTGAGTTAGATTTATATTTAAGCCAAAGGTGTCGGAGTTGGTCTCGGATTTCCTTGATTGCCTTTTTACTCGGTTTCGTTAACAGTTTGTAGCCAGATTTGCTGTTACTATCACAGTAGTGTCTGATGTTGAACCCCAGAAAATCGAACCCTTCTGTAATGTGAACAATTCGAGTTTTTGACTCTGATAATTGTAGTCCTCTTTGACCTAACCAGAGTTTGAGCTGTTCAAGAACGAGTTGGGCATCTTCTTTGGTTTCACACAAACAAACAAAGTCATCAGCATATCTGACCACTATACGCTTGCCAATAATTTGACCCCGTTTGTCGTATTTGATTCCGAGTGCGTCTTCCATACCATGTAGGGCTATGTTGGCTAATAAAGGCGACACAATGCCACCCTGGGGTGTTCCGGCTTCTGTTGTGTAGAATGCTCCTTTTTCCACGTAGCCTGCTTTGAGCCATTTTTGTATCAGCTTTCGTGCCGGAAAGTTTCCAATTTTGTTAATAAGAAACTCGTGGCTTATGTTATCGAAGCATCCTTTAATGTCGGCATCCACTACCCATTTTTTCCGTCCGTTTGGACGAATACCACGGAAGATTTTCTCTAGGGCATCATGGGCGCTTCTGCCCGGTCTGAAACCGTAACTTATGCCTTCAAATTGTGCTTCCCAACATGGTTCTAAAGCATTCTTGACTATTGCTTGTAGGCAACGGTCAATTAAGGTGGGAATGCCTAGAGGACGCTTTTTCCCTTTAGATTTGGGAATGTAGACCCTTTTGGCTGGTAGTGGTTTCCAAGGGATAAATTTTGTCAGGGAATCCACCAGTATTCCTCTTCCCGTGGGGTTCAATACTACCAGTCCGTCAACACCGGGAGTTCTTTTTCCCTGGTTGAGTTGTGTACACCTCCTTACTGCCAGGAGAATATTACTGTAAGACTTCATTAGAAGTCTTTGTAGATTTCGGAGTGTCTTCCAACGTTTCTCACGAGTAGCCTTGAAAATTCGCCGTCTCAAGTTCTTAACTACACGGTTAGCTTTTTGCCAATCTATCGATTGCCAATGAGTATAGTTCTTATCAGTTACGTTTACGCCTGTTAAGGTCATATCTAACTTTTCCTAATAAGTTCAGTTCTCAAACATTGAATTTCCACAGATTCACCAGTCTTCTGTCAGCACCCTTTTGGGTTGGGTATTTCAGGTTGATTACCTGCCCTATCCGTCGAGTTATACCTGTTTTGGCTTTCCTCTGGGGTTTCCCCCTGTCCGGCATTCGCTACTGAAGACCTCCCTCACCCGCATCGGGATTGATAGTCCTCTTGCGATTTCTCTACTTTGAACGTGGAAACTAGCTCAAAGACCGATTCGGGGTTATCCTGTTCCGCACGGGATGGAGATTCAACCAACTTAGGACTCTATCTTTACTCCGGGGTTAGGTGTCCGCGAATGATGCTGGTCATGACATCATTCCTGTGACCCAATCTTCCGTAGTCAGTCACTTTCGGGAGTCAGATGTCACGAAGCATGAGATAGATTTGCTGTTCGCTGTCCATATTGGTTTTGCCCTAGCCTCCCTTTTGAATGTGACTATCTACTTGGGTTCGGCATTTCCTCTCGCTGTGCGACTCCTGAATTACTTCGGAAGCCGTGAGAGAATGGACACAGGCATTTGGACACTTACCTGGGGAGTTCTTCTGGAATCTCCCACTCTCCCGTGCGACTTTCAGGTCGCACTGAC
>NZ_JAAHHS010000672.1 GCF_010692395.1 Moorena sp. SIO3H5 | reverse complement strand
GGATGTGCGCATAGGGTTACTGAAAAATCCTCGGGCTGGGCAAATTTTAGAGCAGTTAAGGTGGTTTCAGGAGCGACGGCTGCAAATTCATGCCCAGGTAGTGGTGTGTCCTGGGATTAATGATGGCATTCACTTAGAACGTACTCTGTTAGATTTAGCGCAATTCTATACCGGTGATCTGCCCGCAGTCGCTTCAACGGCAGTAGTACCGGTGGGATTGACTCGGTTTCGACCCCAGGAGGATGAACTGATTAGCGTTACTGGGGACAAAGCGAGGGAAGTGATTGCTCAAGTTCAAAGGCTTCAGGAGAAATTTAAGCACCAGTTGGGGTCTACCTTTGCTTGGTTGGCAGATGAGTGGTTTTTGATTGCCAGAGAAGAGTTACCTCCAGAATCCGATTACGGAGACTACCCTCAAATTGGGAATGGTGTCGGTTCTATTCGGCTGTTCTTGAAAGAATTCCAATCTACTGCTACTAAACGGTTGCCTAAGGCTCTAGAAATCCCCCGACGGGGGACTTGGGTGGTGGGTAATGCGGTGGAAAAAGCCTTTGAACCTGTGGTAGAGCGGTTCAATGCTGTGACAGGATTGGAGATTAGGATGGTTGCGTTATCTAGTGATTACTGGGGTCAGGAGATAACGGTTACTGGCTTGCTGACTGGACAGGATTTACTGAAGGGATTACAAGGAAAAGATTTAGGAGAAATGATTCTGTTACCTGGGTTGATGCTTAAGCATGGTGATACCCGGTTTCTGGATGATATGACTGTGGCAGAAGTTGCTGATCAGCTCAAGACTCCGATTATTCCTGTTAATGGTATTGAGGAATTGATCGATGGGGCTATTGGGAATAGGGAGTAGGGAGTAGGGAGTAGGGAGTAGGGAGTAGGGAATCGGGAAAAGAGTAAGTATTCAGCTATCAGCTATCAGTTATCAGCTATCAGCTATCAGCTTAAGCGCTACGCGCACGCGTGCGCGTTCAGCTATCAGTTTATGGGCTATGAGCACGCTGCATCACTACTTGAGGTTATGAGGTTTTTTTTAAGCTGACGGCTGTTCGCGTAGCTTGAGCTAAAAGCTGACGGCTGACCGCTGAATGCTTACAGAATAACTAATTTAAAGGCACATCAGCTTATCTATAGTTTAAACATCAAAATTATCAACTAAATCAAGATAAAAACTCAGACAAATTTATTATATCTCTTGCAAAAGTATTTTTATGATAGTGTTCTTGATGCAGTCGCTCCTGGGGGAAACCACGGCAGCGCTGCATCGCTTTGCGTCAATTCTTGTCCACTGTTCCCTGTTCCCTGTTCCCTGTTCCCGACTTCTGCAAGAAGTCTATTCTATTCCTTGAGATTTTCAACACTAGTCTGGATATCCTGATACACCTGACGCAGATACTCGATTAATTCCTGTTGAGACATCTCACGAATCTGCAATTCTCTGATCACGAATGCCAACTGTTGCAGAGAATTGTTGTGAATTTCAGTAAATGCCCGATCCATTAACTCCTGCTGTAGGGGGAGTCGCTCAGACAACAGATGCATTTGCTGCTGTAATTTTATATATAAGTAGAAAATGTGCAGGTTCAATCCTACTGTGAAAAGTAGTAGTATTCCCTGCACTGTGGATAATAACATTAGAACTTAGGATTGATGTGATCTAGCGGTTTTAAATTTGGTGAGGTACAAATTTTTGGGTTTTAGGGACTTCGGACTTCGGACTTCGGACTTCGGACTTCGGACTTCGGACTTCGGACTTCGGACTTCGGACTTCGGACTTCGGACTTCGGACTTCGGACTTCGGACTTCGGACTTCGGACTTCGGACTTCGGAGCAGTAAAATCAGAATAGGTAAAAGTTAAAAAAATATTGTAATTCATTATCATTAAAATTGCTACATACCCTCTTATTTATTTCCTCTTATTTATTCCCTATACCCTGTTAATTTAAATCAAAATCATGGAATTTAAATAAAGATAATCTTAGGTTTTATTTAAAATTACTTTACACAAAAAAAATCTAAAAACCCTTGACAATTTAATTTATAATTATTATGATTATAGTATGCAAACAACAAGCAAAAGGTGACCAAGATGGATTCCGAATTTCGCCCAAACCCTGAAAACAACCCTGAGGATATTACTCCTAGTAATAATCCTCAGGAATCTTCTCCAAAAAAATACCCTGTTAAGCACATTCTTAAGGGCTCCCGCAAGGCGATAATCAACACGATGCATGCCCTCTATGCACTGCGTTATGCCGAGATTTCTGAGTGGAGTCCTCTGCAACCGACGGGGATTCCTGGAGAATTTATTACAATGATGACGAAGTACATAATTCGTGCGGCTTGTTCTAAGTAGGAGCCTCTAGAAAATAGAGGGGTATGACTTAGGTAACTA
>NZ_JAAHHS010000671.1 GCF_010692395.1 Moorena sp. SIO3H5 | reverse complement strand
CCGGGGAATTTTGGATACGCTGTAAGGCACGGGTACCATTGGTGGTACTGATAAATAGTCGCCTTCCCTCTACTCGCTCAGGTGTGCAAATCAAGGGTGAGTTACCCATATCACAGCCCTCTACCATTTTACCACCCCTTTCCCCAGCTCTTAGCCGTTTGTCAGTGGGCCATTTTTCGCTGATTGCCATTAACTGGTCAATATCACTGAACACTTGAACGGCTTCAGCACCAGCATTTAAAGCTGTAGCCATGGTAGTCGTGGCTCGCAGGACATCAATTGCGATCGCACAGTCTGGTAAGGTGTCTGTGGGAGTTTCTTCCGGGGTGTGGTAGATAGATAGCTTCACGGCTTGGATGTAGTTGTTTTCTGGACTGCTGAGATTTTCGTTGACATAACCAGCCTCATTAATCTTGGAGATTAAACCAGTCAGCCTAATGGCATCCCAATTTATCGGGCACGACAGCCACAGTTGATAGTACAATAGTTAATCTGTTAAATCAAGGCTTGTAGCAGTCACCATACCAGAGTCTTTAAATTTAACAACAACGATGCATGGTACCTCTGGCACCTCCAATCTCAAGGCGACCCGCACGAGCCCAGTGATTTCTCACAGAAAGCTACGATTAACATAGTTATCATGAAATTACAATTTAGCTGAGGTTTATTATGTCAGAAACAATGGCACTCACTCCAGAAAATGTTGAAACAGTCCTGGATGAGATGCGTCCTTACCTGATCGCTGATGGTGGTAATGTGGAGCTAGTTGAGTTAGATGGTCCGACTGTTAAATTAAGACTCCAGGGAGCCTGCGGGTCTTGCCCTAGCTCTACCATGACCCTGAGAATGGGGATTGAGCGCCGCTTAAAGGAATTTATCCCTGAAATCATTGAAGTGGAGCAAGTATTTTAAGCTGAATACTCAGTTAATGAGTGCGGAGTGCTGAGTGTTCAGCCGATTATAGTTGCTCTGATATCGATGGCAAACAGTAGGGGCACGATCGCGTAGCGTGGCCGTAGGCCAATCAGATCGTGTTCCTACAAAATATCTGTCTTTCAAACCATTGTTAATGGCTATAACATTTACATTTTATTTATTAATATAATCCCTAAAGGAAAGGCTTAAAGGGAAAATAAAAGAGGCAAGATATAATAAAATATATAGGTATTTTGGGTAATTTTAAAGAACTTTAACTAGTTGTGACAATTCATTGTAAAGTCCTATAAAATGTCTTAATAATTAAGATTTCATAAAATAATCAAAAAAATAATGGTTTAATTAATCAACCAATAATTCATACCAGAGAAGAGAGTGAAAGCCTTTTACCAGTACTAAGCAATTCTGTAAAGGTTGGAGCCGATAATGGAGGACTGAAGCAATAACCCTGAATTTCATCACACTTATGACCACACAGGAAAGCCAGTTGGCTAGCTGTCTCCACCCCTTCCGCCACCACCTTCAAGTTTAGACTGTGAGCCATTTGCAAAATCGCAGTAGTAATGGCTTCGTTTTTTACATCTTCTGTAAGTTGGCAAACGAAAGAACGGTCAATTTTTAACACATCAAAGGGAAATAGTCTCAGATAGCTCAGAGAAGAGTAACCGGTTCCAAAATCATCAATCGAGATCTGAATACCAAAGGACTTTAACTCTTTTAAGGTAGCGATCGCATGGTCTGGATTGTCCATGAGGGTACTTTCGGTTAATTCCAATTGTAAATATCTCGCGTCAAGTTCGGTTTCTTCAAGAATTGCTACGATGGAGTCACTGAGATTGGGTTGATTAAACTGATGTCCCGATAAATTTACAGCGATTTGTACTTGAGACAAGCCTTGAGTTTGCCAGAGTTTGGCTTGGGTACAGGCTTTGCGCAGTACCCACTCTCCTAGAGGCACAATTAAACCAGTTTTCTCGGCTAGGGGAATGAATTTAGTTGGAGATATTGCTCCCAATTCTGGATGATGCCAACGGATTAAGGCTTCTGCTCCCTCGATTTCTCCAGTTCTCAGATTTACTTTGGGCTGATAGTAAACTTGAAGTTCATCCTTTTGCAATGCTTGGCGCAATTGTAATTCTAGCCATAGGGCTTGTTGGGATTTGTCACCAATCGAGGCAATATAAAATTCGTAAGCCTTCTGTCCTTTTTGTCCAGCATTTTCTCTGGCTCGGTTGGCATGGGTGATCAGGGTATTTAGATCAAGGGCATCCCTACCAAAGCAGGCAATGCCGATTTTAGGGGTCAGGACAATTTCATATTCTCCTATATTAAAGGGTAAGGATAAAGCATCGATCAGTTTTTCCGCCATCAGCCCTATCTCTGTCTGCTTAATTGTAGTAGCTAGCAAGATCACAAATTGATCTATCCCTAAGTTAGCCACTGTATCCAAAGGTATCGTAAAGAGAACGAG
>NZ_JAAHHS010000670.1 GCF_010692395.1 Moorena sp. SIO3H5 | reverse complement strand
TTGATATAATTCTGGTACCATTTTCAATTGATAGGTCGTATTGACAAGTTATGACCTATCTTTTTTTACCATAATTCGCTCAATTTAAGATATATCAAGGGTTACAGGGCGCTTGTCGCCCCCCCAGCTAATTAATCCCATATTTAAACGAATTTTCGGAGATTTTAATAAAACTTTAATTCTTTATTGAATTAATAAAAAATGATATCAAACTCTGGAACTTATCCCCTTGATGATGTAACGAGTAAAACTCTTTTGTGAGATAAAAGTAAATTTCCCAGGTTGGAGGTGGAGTTAAAGAGCGATCGCATTTTAATCCGATAGACAATCCCCCACACATTTGGAGCAATTTGTTGTAACATTGGTTCAGAGCCACCGAAATCAGCTGATGATAAATTCATAATTAACTCTAATTAACTTGATGTTGTAATCACGTTAATTTTTCCTTGCCTTCAATTAAATGTTCTCTCCCTGGCTAGTAAATTCCGGACAGTTTTTCAGAAAAACTTTTGCTGCTATATAAGGTCAGTGAAGCTAACAGCCCATGGGCTACGCCCACGCTACGCGAACAGATAAGGGTGTTTATATCTGGGTTGTAAACACACGAATTGCTGAAAAAGGCAACAGGCAACAGGCTTGCATACAAGATGGCAAAGAGATCCGGAGTTTTATTGGACAAGAAAACAATACCATACAGGTTTACATCTCATTTGGAAAGGCGATAACAGCCGTTAGCTTTCAGCTAGTGTTTTGGTAGCTACAGTGGTAAATAAAAACAGGAAGTAGGAGCGCACGCCATACGCCCCTATGAGATAAGTGGGTTTGGTGAACAGTTTTGGGTCAGTCTTGACCTCGTGATACCCGAACACCATCGGAATACAAGCGGAATACAATTGAACGGTAACAGTGTCTTGATGCAGTAGCGAGTGGGGGAAACCCCCGCAGGTCGGCGCTGCATCGCTATCAATCCAATCGACTGTCTCCAAACCTTTCCAACAGTTCCTGACGAGACAAGTTAAGCAGCACCTGAGTACGCTCTGTGATCGGCAACTGCATCAAAGGCTCAATTGTCCGGGATAATTCTTTATCAACAGTGCCAAATCGCCCTGCTAGTAGATTCTCCACCATCAGGCGCTGTCCCTCTAAATTTCCTTGTTCCTTGCCTTGTTCTCTTCCTTGCTCTAAGGTTTCTTCTCGCCAACGCAAATAAGCTGGTGATAAATTCATAATTAACTCCCTCTCGTCTTCAGTTAAATCTTCACTTTCTTCTATTTTGTCTATTTTGATGCGCCAGTTGGCTAGAATCTCTAAGATGTTGCCCCGTAAGGGGTGTCCGACCGGTAGTGCTAGCAACTCATTAATGGCTTGGCTTTGAGTCTTATCCCGTCCCAAAATTCTTAACCACAGGGTTTCTTCGGTAACAGGTAGCTGGTTAATGGCTACCAGGGCTGTGTTGAACCACTCAGGCAAAAAGTAAACTCCTGCAACCCAATCACCGGAATCACTAAGTTTTGCAGCAAAGCCGTTCAACAGCTGGGCTGAACAGGACGGGGACAAAATCCATAAACAGGGCAAGTCGGTTTCACTGACAGGGTTTTGCTCTCGTCGTGCTTTGCGCTGTAGGTCACTGTAGAGGGCAAACAACTTCAGCAGGCAATTGCGCACTGCCATGATCCCTGTGGCATTGCGGAAAGGTTCCAACAAACAGGCGGTTGATGCCATCTGACCGAGCAATCCAATTTCCTGTGCTGCTGTGGATTTAGAAGCTGTTGGTAGAAACCAAATATCGACTTGACGAACTTCACTGGTTAGTTCTCGACTGACTTCTACTTGACCGTGAGGTGTTAACAACTCCGTTAGATACTGTTTGGCAAATTGATCATGAGGCTGTCGGGTCATGAATCCTAACTCTTTGGGGTTGGTGTTAGTAGCCTTTCACAACTGGTCTGGCCAAAAACAGATCCATATGATCTTGACATTTGAGACTTTTACCCCATAACCCAAGCTAAGGGCGCAAGGGAAGCGCCCCAGCCGAACTTCTGACATCGAACTGAGCTTGGAATACCACCGCAATCCCATTGAACGGTAACAGTATCAATCCGATCGACTGTCTCTAAACCTCTCTAACAGTTCCTGACGAGACAAGTTAAGCAGCACCTGAGTACGCTCTGTGATCGGCAACTGCATCAAAGGCTCAATTGTCCGGGATAATTCTTTATCAACAGTGCCAAATCGCCCTGCTAGTAGATTCTCCACCATCAGGCGCTGTCCCTCTAAATTGCCTTGTTCTAAGGTTTCTTCTCGCCAACGCAAATAAGCTGGTGATAAATTCATAATTAACTCCCTCTCGTCTTCAGTTAAATCTTCACTTTCTTCTATTTTGTCTATTTTGATGCGCCAGTTGGCTAGAATCT